>WFYH01000096.1 GCA_015490215.1 Aquificaceae bacterium | reverse complement strand
GGAAGGGGCGAAGCCCAGAGCGAAAACTGGATCGTGTCGGTGGTAATCAGGTCCGTAAACGGTAAGGGGCTTGATGTGAGCGTTCGTGGACCGACGTTTCTGCTCCCCCTTGAGAAGGAAATAAAGGACTTGGTCAGGGAAAAACTCATAAGGGGAACCGTCCACGTTTTTATTGAGGTGGAACCAAAGAGCATCACCTCGCCTGTGGACACAGAAAAGCTCTTTGGCAGTATAAAGATGCTCAAAGACCTTACGGAGAGCGCTGGCATCTCTGTAAGCGACGATGTCCTCTTTGAGATAAGCTGGAGGTTTTCGGAAAAGATATCCTCGGAGGTGGACCAAGAGCTGAAAGAAACCCTCCTCGGAGCCGTAAAGCAGGCTCTGGGTGACCTTATCCTCTCAAGAGAAAAGGAGGGGAAAGCCCTTAAGGAGGACATAACCCGCAGGCTTGAGGCTATTGAAGAAGCCTTAAAAGCTCTTTTAGAAAGGAAAGATAGCATCTACGAAGAGGTGAAGAACAAGGTCCTTGAAAGGGCGAAGAATTTGGGGCTTCCCGAAGAGCATCCCACCGTGGTTCAGGAAATTCTCTTCCTGTTGGAGAGAATGGACGTAGAAGAAGAGGTTACGAGATTGAAAACGCACGTAGAAGCCTTTAAAAACTTCCTTGAGAGGGAAGGGGAGGTCGGCAAGAGGTTGGAGTTTTTGGCTCAGGAAATGCACAGGGAGATAACAACCCTCGGGAATAAACTGCCGGGAGTTTCGGATTTAGTGGTTGAAATAAAGGCAAACGTGGACAGAATAAAACAACAAGCTGCAAACGTGGAGTAGGAGCTATGAAGCGTTACACCTTTGAGGATCTCCTTAAGGTTATGGAAGAGCTACGTAAAAAGTGTCCGTGGGACAGAGAGCAAACCCACGAAAGTCTGAAAAAATACCTCATTGAAGAAGCCTACGAAGTGATAGATGCCATAGACTCAAAGGATGACCGAAAGCTCAAAGAAGAACTCGGAGACTTACTCCTTCAGCCCATCTTCCACTGCCAAATAGCCAAAGAGCGGGGAGCCTTTACCGTAGATGACGTAATAGATAACCTTGTCCGAAAGCTCATAGAGAGGCACCCCCACGTATTCGGGAACGAGGACCCTTCCAAAGCCCTCGCTAACTGGGAAAGAAGAAAGTTCAAGGAAAGAAAGAGCGTTCTTGAAGGTATCCCAAAGCACCTTCCCGCCCTCATGAGGTCCCAGAAGCTCCAAGATAGAGCCTCACAGGTGGGCTTTGACTTCCGAGAGATATCCGAGGTCTTTGAAAAGATACAGGAAGAGCTGGAGGAGTTCAAAGAATCCTTGAGCAAAGGAGATAAAGAAAACCTAAAGCACGAAATAGGGGACATCCTCACGGCGGTGGTGGAACTCGCCCGCTTTGTAGGTGTAGATGCGGAGGAAGCCCTTCAGGAAGCCAATGAAAGGTTTATAAGGAGGTTCACCTACATAGAGGAAAAAGCAAAGGAGCAAGGCAGAAATCTGCATGATATGAGCCTTGAGGAGATGGACAGACTTTGGAACGAGGCAAAGGAGGTTCTTGAGGGAAACCCTTAACTCTTCAGAAGAAGTTCAAATCAACATCCGTTCTAAACTGAAGGGCTTGGCTTATGTGGGACACCTCTATTTTTTCACTTTCTTCAAGATCTGCTATGGTGCGGGCAACCTTTAGAACTTTGAAGTAGCCCCTCCCAGATAGATGTAGCTTTTCCATAGCGCTTTTTAGCAGATCCTTTGCCTCCTTGCTCATCATGCTGAGGCAGTATCTTTCCACTTGAGCGTTGGTCATCCTACCGTTGAAGTCGGTTTTGCTACCCCTAAACCTTTCTTTTTGGATTTCGTATGCCTTTAAAACCCTTTGCCTTATCTCTTTGGATCCTTCCCCTTTCAAATTTTTAACGAGGTCTTCATTTTTGACCGGCTCAACCCAAACTGTCATGTCTATTCTGTCCCTTATAGGCTGGGATATCTTCGTCATGTAGGACCTTATCTGAGCCTTGGTGCAGGTGCATTCCTTGTAGGGATTCCCGTAATTTCCGCAGGGGCAGGGGTTTTGAGCTGTTATAAGGGTAAACTTGGCGGGAAACCTTACCCTGCCTTGTGCCCTTGATATGTTTATGTATCCGTCCTCCAAAGGTTGGCGCAGAACTTCAAGGGTTTTCCTTGGAAACTCGGGCAGTTCGTCCAAAAAGAGGACACCCTTATGAGCCAAGGATATCTCTCCGGGTGCGGGAACCGAACCGCCTCCTATTATGGAAATTTCCGAGGCGGTGTGATGAGGTGCTCTGAAGGGTCTTTCCGTTATAAGCCCGTCGTGGAGAAGACCTGCCACGCTGTATATTTTGCTAACCTCAAGCATATCTTCAAATTCCATTGGCGGCAGCACGGTAACTATCCTCTTGGCAAGCATAGACTTTCCGCTTCCGGGTGAGCCTATCATTGACAGGTTGTGAGCACCTGCGGCGCTTATCTCCAGAGCCTTCTTTACCAAGAACTGACCTACAACTTCTCCTATGTCTATATCTAAGTTTCTTTCCTTAGCAAGTATCTCCTCAAGATTGCTCTCCACTGGTTTAGCTTCAATATCTCCGTTGAGAAACCCTACAACCTCACTGAGATTCTTAAAACCGTAAGACTTACTTTCCCTTACCACGGAAGCTTCAATCGCATTGGGAAGCGGGAGTATGTAATTCTTGCTACCACGTAGGGACAAAGAGACAACTATGGGCAAAGCCCCTTTTACCCTATTCAGATCCCCGTTCAGGGAAAGCTCCCCGAGGAAAACAAACTCGGAAGCCTTTGAAGGATCCACATGACCGGAAAGGGCGAGTATTCCGATAGATATGGGAAGGTCATAAAGAGTTCCCTGCTTGCGAAGGTTAGAAGGCGAAAGATTAACGGTTATCCGCCTTTGAGGAAAGGAAAAACCCAAGTTCTTTATAGCGCTCCTTACTCTTTCCTTTGATTCCTTTATGGCTGAGTCAGGTAGCCCCACGATGTTAAAAGAAGGAAGTCCCGGAGATATGTCAACCTCCACGTTTACCTCGTAACCTTCTATCCCCCAGATGCCTCCGCTCTTTATCTTTACAAAAGCCATATCACCTTCTATATTTTCTGAACCTTACCACTTCGCCCGAAGAAGCTTCTATGGATACGTACCCCCTCGTCCCTCTTGCTTTCCAAAAACACTCCCCTGTTCTTTTGGAAGAGCTTATCCAAACTTTATAGGGCTTACCTACATATTCTTTCGCTATAGCCACAGCCTCCGAGATATCAATTGCCCTATCAAGACACTTTTTGTATTCAGAGGCCTGAAGATTCGTAACTAAGGTAGCAAGGATTATTAGTCCTCCCCACAACCTCAAGGTTTTATGAATTTAAACATACGCTATGTCTATGCGTCAACCCCTAAAGAGGCTGTTGGGATAATCCTAAATTTATTGAAAGACAATGTGTCAGAAGAGGTTGCATAACTCTCTAAGATCTTCTTCAAGTTTTCTCAAGGATGATCGGAGCCCAGCCACTACATTTGGTCTTCACGAGTATGAGTTTTGGCAGAGCCTTGCACCCTCTCCCTCAATATTTCATATGTTTCAAGAAGCTCTACGGAGAGTTAAAGCTCCCTACCATGTTGAGCTAAGAAAGAACGCTCCTTGCTCTCCTAATACATCAGGGTTTAAACTTTATACAAAAGCGGTGGAGGTGTGAGATGAATTTACAGGGAGGTACAAATCCTACAAGAATCAAGGTTATGGGAGTAGGCGGGGGCGGTTGTAATGCGGTAAACAGGATGTTCTTGGACGGGATAGAAGACGTTGAGGTCTTTGCGGTAAATACCGACCTTCAGCACCTAAGCGCTTTATCGGTTCCTAACAAAATCCAGATAGGCGAAAAGGTAACAAGGGGACTCGGTGCAGGCGCAAAACCTGAAATAGGGGAGCAGGCAGCTCTTGAGGATATAGACAAGATAAAGGATGCCCTCAGGGAAACGGACATGCTCTTTTTGGCGGTGGGTCTCGGAGGCGGAACTGGAACGGGCGCAGCACCCGTAATAGCCCAAACCGCCAAGGAGATGGGAATTCTTACCGTGGCGGTAGCCACTTTACCTTTCAACTTTGAAGGTCCCCGCAGAATGAAGGTAGCCCGTGAAGGTCTTGAAAAACTTAAAGACAGCGTAGATACCTACATCGTTATACACAATCAGAAGCTTAGGGAGATAAACAACAAGGTTTTGACAGTAAAGGACGCCTTCAAAGAGGTGGATGACATCCTCTCAAAGGCGGTAAGGGGGATTACCAACATAATTTCCACCTCTGCAGTAATAAACGTGGACTTTGCGGACGTAAGAACGGTTATGGAAAACGGAGGACTTGCCCTTATCGGAATGGGAGAGGGCAGGGGTGAAGGGAAGATAGATATAGCGGTAGAGCAGGCTATTACCAATCCTCTCCTTGAGGGTGGTTCAATAGACGGCGCCAAGAGGATATTGGTTACCCTGTGGGTGAGCGAAGATGTGCCCTTCAACGAGCTTGAACAGGCTATGAACGTTATAACAGAGAAAGCTTCCCACGAGCCGTGGATAATCTTCGGTGCGGTTCTGGAAGAGGGCAAAAACGACTTTATGAGGGTAGCCTTGGTGGCAACGGACTTTGACGAGGCAAAGGGGGCCCAGCAGGATGAGGATCAGCCCTTCAGGGTTATAAAGAGGGAACCTTACAGGAAGGCGGTCCCTGAGGAAGGAATTAGTCCTGTTGAACCCGAAGAAGAAGTCCCCGCCTACCTGAGAAGAAAGAGGAAGATATAAACGTGAGACCCATAAACCGCAAGAAAAGTAAAGTCTTTTCGTTTTTGCTCGGACTCGTATACGGCTACAGGACTGCCGATATGGAGCTGAAAGTTTTACCTCTAAGTGACTTTGACGCTGATAACCATGACGGAGCCAACATATACTTTCTTGACAAAAAAAGAGACTTGGTGAGCAAGAACAAGCCCATAGAGGACCCTTCCCATGTAGTGGTTATCCTTGAGGATTTGGGAGCTAAGAAGGTAAGGATCTATATTTATAAGTCATGATCCAAAAAGAACTCGGTGAGGCTACGAAAAAGGATTTGCGGGATTACTTTAAGAACAGAGATTACATGGTAATAGCGGTTCCAAAAAGGGAACCTGCAAGGGTTTACGTTGTAAAAGCCACCAGAGCCGTGGAGACAGCCCGAAGGATACATAATCTCTCTCCGGGATCGGCAGTGGCCCTCGGAAGGGCACTTGTGGGGGCACTCCTTTTAAGCTCATTGGTGAAGCATGCCACAGACCAGAAGGTTCTCCTGAAGATCGAAGGCGACGGTCCGATCGGCGTGATAGTGACGGAGGCGGATGGCAAAGGAAGGGTAAGGGGGTTTGTGGGTAACCCAAGGGCTGAGACCTACACCAAGGAGGTGGACGGAAGGAAAAAGTTTGACCTTTCTAAGATAGTGGGTTCCAACGGAACGCTTACGGTTATAAAAGAACTCAGAATGGGGACACCTTACACGAGCATAGTTCCCCTTGTCTCTGGAGAGATAGCCCAAGACCTTGCCTACTACTTCGTCCAGTCGGAACAGATACCCTCTGCGGTAGCTATAGGAGTTCTCATAGACAAGGACGGGAGCGTAAAGCATGCGGGAGGTGTGCTCGTACAAACTTTGGGCGGGATAAGCGACAAGGTAGTTGACCTCCTTGAAAAGAGAATCACCGAGCTTCCTCCAATAACCCGTCTGATGGAGGAGGGTAAAAGACCCGAAGACATAGCCACCATTCTTTTGGAGGACCTTGACCCGCAACTGGTGGGTCTCAAAGAGGTGGAATACTACTGTCCTTGCGATCAGGAAGTAGCCCGTTCAAGCCTGCTCTTGCTCGGAAAGGAAGAGCTTAAAGAGATCTTTGAACAGGGTCCCGCGCAGGTGGTCTGCAAGTTTTGCGGAAGGGTTTATAGGTTCTCCGAAGAAGAAATTGGCAGCGGTTGACTGAATTAGCTCTGGTATAGACGCTTTCTATAATTAGGTTGACCTTGAAGCAGGCAAATACTCCACCCGTCAAGGTTGCCTTCACAACTAAAGCCCTCATCCCTTATGCGGTCGCTTATAGGGAAGAAGAGTATAGCTACTGCACTCCGAGCGTTGAGGTAGAGTATGTAAAAAACGGCAAAACAGCTTATTTACAAACTTGCCTCCTGCTACATGGAAGTCCCGGAAGAGAACGTCAAATTCCTTGAAAACCTAGCCTATGTATATCTGAATTAGGAAGTTTACAAACTACTTCTCAGGGCACGGCATATTAGACTCCAAGGGTAAGTTCTACATCCTACCTGCGGATACATCCATTGAGGATGAGGAAGCCTTGAGAGAAAGCGAAATATACATAGACACTCTCAAAAAACTCCTTGCCGGAGCTAAAGGAAAGAAAGTAGCTCTCATAGACGCCTGCAGGATAAAGTCTCCTTGGAAGGCTGCGGTGGTGGTGTATAAGCCAAAGCTTACCGATCAGGCTTTTATTTTCTCCACAAAGAAGGTCAAGCTTTCAAACATGGATAAGGATAAAGAAATAATCCGCCTTTACGAGGGCGTTTTACAGGAAGGCAAGTTCGGACGAGCTTGGTCTTTCTTGACCAACTTAGGTAGGGAGGGTTTCAGCGGATGCAAAACAGACCCCAGACGTGTGGGGTTCTAAAGATTTTGAAATTTTCCTAGTGGAGTGAGAACTAAATCTCCCTAATCTTTATCCTCAGTGCGGTAAGATAGTGAATTGCTATGAGGAAATCTGAAGTTATAGGGATGCTTCTTTACAATGTGGCTTTGGAACATTCCGCCATAGTTCAGTATCTTTACCACGTCTTCCTCATAAATGACCCAGAGATTACGGAGGAAATAGAGAAGATAGCCCGCCAAGAAATGAGGCACATGAAGTGGTTTGCCCAGAAGATAGTTGAGCTTGGGGGTAAGGTTGAACTCAAGAGGGTGGAGGAGGAGATAAAGGTGGGCGGTCCCGACTGGAAGAGCATGTTGGAGAACAACGTAAACGCTGAGCAGTTTGCCATAGAGACCTATACACGCCAGCTTGAAGAAGTTAAAGACGACTCCGTGAAGAAACTCTTGGAAAGGGTAATAAATGACGAAAGCAGACACAAGCATGAATTTTCGGAGCTTTTGGAAGCGGTGGCACAAAGGGAACCCTCACCGGAGGAACACAAACAAGCGGACGAAAAAACCGCACAGCTTTTGAACAAACTCCTCAAGGAGGAATACAGGATAATCCTTGAATACCTATACAACTTCTTCCACTCAAAGGACTGCAGCTATAAGGACATAATGCTTGACCTCGCCATTGAAAGCATGGTTCACATGGGCGAACTCGGTGAGAAGATAAGGGACAAGGGTGCAAAGCCTGATCTGTCCATGCCAGAGGTTTCTGGGGGCGGGTGCATTAGGGAACACATCCTCTACGAGGAGTTATCCCACCGAGAATACGAAAAGCTGGCAAAGGAGGTTGAAGACGAATCGGTCAAGGACCTCCTCCTTTGGATAAATTCTCAAGAGGAATACCACAGGCACAGGCTTCTTGAGTTCTTCAGAAAGATGGGCAAGCTGAGCGTGGGAAGCCTCAGGAAGAGGAGGTAAAGCTATGGGTAGGGTTCTTGTCCTTTACGATTCAAGAACTGGAAACACAAAGAAAATGGCAGAACTTGTGGCGGAAGGGGCAAGGTCCGTGCCCGGCACCGAGGTGAGGATAAAGCACGTGGACGAAGCTACCAAGGAGGATGTCCTTTGGTGTGACGGTATAGCGGTGGGATCTCCCACCAACATGGGTGTTCTTTCGTGGAAGTTAAAGCGTTTCTTTGACGATGTCCTCGGAGACCTTTGGGGTCAAATAGACGGAAAGATAGGGTGCGCCTTTTCCTCTTCGGGAGGTTGGGGAGGCGGAAGTGAGATAGCCTGTATGTCCATTCTTACCGTTCTCATGAACTTCGGTTTTCTCGTGTTCGGGGTTACAGACTACGTGGGAGAGGATCTTACCCTTCATTACGGAACCGTGTTGGCGGGGAAACCCAAGAACTCTGAAGAAGAAGAAGCCTGCAGGAGGTTGGGCAGGAGACTCGCCCAGTGGGTAGCCTACTTCGTAGACGGTAGAAAGGAAATACTTCAGGACATAAAGAATGATCAAAAGGAATGAAACTTTGGGACCTATACAGAGGCAAGGACTTTGACATAAAACCCTCCCTTGAAAGGATAAAGAAGGCTCTATCCTATATAGGCAACCCCCAAAGGGCTTATCCCTCAATACTGGTGGGCGGGACCAACGGAAAGGGTTCAACCTGTGCCTTTTTAGAAAGCATACTGCGCCATCACGGGTATAAGACGGGGTGGTTTGTATCCCCCCACCTCGTGGAAGAAAACGAAAGGTGGAGAATCCGTGGGGTTCCCATTTCCGATGAAGAGCTGAACTGGTATGTGAAAGATCTCAAGAGAGTATTTGAAAAGTTCAGTCTGACCTACTTTGAGGCGGCTACGCTTATAGCTTTAAAGCTCTTTGCCGACAAGAAGGTGGATGTGGCTGTCATGGAGGTGGGAATGGGAGGACGGTGGGATGCTACCAAAGCGAGCGAACCTCTCATGGCTTGTGTTACCAACGCCGAAAGGGACCACACCCGCTGGCTTGGAAAGAATGTAGAGGAAATAGCCTACGATAAACTTTATCTTTCGGAAAATGTGGACATATTCGTTGTGGGTAGTCCCAGATATCCCCTCTACCCCAAGGCTTTGGAAATGGGGCTTAGGTGCTTTGCGGTTGCGGGGCTTGACTTTACCTACTGGGGCGTTTCCGAAAGCGGAAGGACCCTTTTAAAAGACTACCGCTTCGGAAAATACCACTTTTCGGACTTAGAACTCGGTCTTTTGGGAAGGTGGCAGGCGGACAACGGTGCCCTTGCCCTCACCTTAGCTTTGCTCTTTACCGATCTTGAAGAAAAGAAACTCAGGGAAGCCCTCGGAAAAACCAAGTGGGAGGGCAGGATGGAGGTGCTCCGCCGCAACCCTCTGCTCCTTGTGGACGGCTCCCACAACCCCTACGCCGTAGGTAAGGTTGTAAAGGAGGTTAAAAAGCTTTTCGGGGAGGTCTTGTTCCTTTTTACGGGTTTAAAAGGAAAGGACTGGGAAACTTCCATGGAGGTTATAAGGCGCTACAGCGACAAGATAGCCCTTACCGAGATAAGCTACCACAGGGGTGAAGGTCTACGAAAACTTTACCAAAAGGCGAAAGAGTTGGGATTTAGGAAAATACTTCTCTTAGACTCTCCCCAAGAGGCGGTAAGTTTGGAAGAGGATGTTTGCGCCCTTGGTTCTCTCTATCTTGTGGGCGAAATAAAATCAGCCTTTGCTTCGGAAAAGAGACTGGTGTCGTAGAATAAGCTTTCTCGGAGATGGGTTCAAAGAACAGGGAACTTGCCCAGATCTTTGACAGGATGGCGGACATCCTTGAGTTCCTCGGAGACAACCCTTACAGAATATCCGCTTACAGAAGGGTGGCGGAACTTATTGCTAACCTTTCTGAAGACATAGAGGAGCTTTACAGGTCGGGAAAACTCCAAAAACTGCCGGGAATAGGTGCCTCTACATTGCTCAAGATAGAGGAGTTTCTGAAGACGGGAAGGATAAAGAAGTATGAAGAACTGAAGAAGAAGGTCCCTGAGGAACTCATAGAGCTTATGGACGTTCCCGGTGTGGGACCGAAGACCCTAAGGGTAGCCTACGATAAGCTCGGGGTGAGAACTCAGGAGGACTTTATAAGGGTTTTAAAGGATGGTTCCCTTGCAAGGCTTCCGGGCTTTGGTCCGAAAAAGGTGGAAAACATCCTGAAAGGTATAGACCTTTGGAGACGGACAAAGGAGAGGATCCACATAATTGAAGCCTACCCTATGGCTCAGGAGGTTCTCTCTTACGTAAAGGAAGCCGAAGGTATAGAAAAGGCGTCGGTAGCCGGTAGCCTGCGAAGGTTTAAAGAGACCATTGGTGACATAGACATACTTGTAAGCGCTCCCAAGAGCCTTTGGAGATCCATCCATGAGCACTTCGTTTCATACCCGGAAGCGGAAAGCATTCTGGCAAGGGGTGAAACCAAATCTAGCATAGTTTTAAAGAACGGAAGGCAGGTGGACCTGAGAACGGTAGAACCTGAAAGTTGGGGTAGTGCTCTTCAATACTTCACCGGCTCAAAGGAGCACAACGTTCGCCTGCGGGACATAGCGAAGGAAAAGGGGCTTAAGGTAAACGAATACGGGGTTTTTGTAGCCTCCACGGGCGAGAGGCTCGGAGGAAAGGAGGAAGAAGAGGTATACCGCCTCGTGGGCATGGTGTGGATACCACCCGAGATAAGGGAAAACTGGGGTGAGATAGAGTTAGCCCTCAAAGGAGAGATACCAAAGCTCGTTGAGCCGAGGGATATAAAGGGAGATTTCCACATGCACACCAACTGGAGCGACGGGACAAACTCCCTTGAGGAGATGGCACAGGAAGCCCACAGGCTCGGATACAGTTACATAGTTATAGGGGACCACTCCCAAAGCGCAAGGGTAGCCAACGGGCTTACACCGGAAAGATACGCCCAGCAGTGGAAACTCATAGAGAAGTTAAACGAGGAATACGAACCCGAAGGTTTGAAGATTCTCAAAGGCTGTGAAGTGGATATCCTCCCCGACGGCTCCTTGGACCTTCCTGACGAAGTTCTTAGGGAGTTTGACTTTGTGGTAGCTTCAATCCACACCGGTTTCAATCAGGATAACACCTACAGGATCCTCAAGGCTATGGAGAACCCCTACGTTAACCTCATAGGGCACCCCACCGGAAAGGCTTACGGTCAAAGAGAAGGCTACCCTATAGACATTGAAAGGGTAATAAGGCAGGCCAAGGAAACGAACACAGCCCTTGAGATAAATACCCCCAGAGCGGACCTTGCCCCCGAACTCGTCAGACTCTGCGTGGAGGAGGGAGTTACCCTTGCGGTGGTTACCGACGCTCACGCAAAGGCTCACCTCAGCTTCATGCGTGTAGGGGTAGGACTCGCCCGAAGGGGCTGGGCAACCGCAGAGAGCATACTGAACACGAGGGACCTGCAGGGAGTGAAGGAGTTCGTTCTGAAAAAGAGAAAGCTGATGGGTTCGGATGCATGAAGATAAGCGGGTTTACGATCGTCAGGAATGCCGTTAAATACTACTTTCCCGTAAAGGAAAGCATTCTGTCCATATTGCCCATCGTGGACGAATTCATAGTTGCCCTCGGCGATAGCGAAGATGAAACGGAAGAGGTAATAAGGTCAATAGGATCCCCGAAGATAAAGATTTTCAAGAGGAGGTGGGACGAGAGATTTTTCAAAAAGGGGGAGATCCTTAGAAGGGAAACGAACTTTGCCCTGAGCAAATGCACGGGTGATTGGTGCTTCTACCTGCAGGCAGATGAAGTTGTCCACGAGGATGATCTTGAGAGGATAGTCTACTACTGCAGAAAATACCTGAACGATCCCAAGGTGGAGGGTTTTCTTTTTAACTACTACCATTTTTGGGGCGACTACTGGCACTATCTGCCCGTTCACGGTTGGTATCAGCAGGAGATAAGGATAGTAAGAAACGGAATAGGAGTTGAATCCTTCCGAGATGCCCAATCCTTCAGGATAAAGGGAAGGAAACTAAGGGTGGTTCACATACCGGTGTATATCTACCATTACGGTTGGGTAAGACCTCCGGAGGTTATGGGACCAAAAAAGGCGGAGCAGGAACGCTACCATACTGGAAGGTTAGGAAACTTTTCGGAGTCCTTTGATTACGGTCCCTTGGGGAAGGTACCCGAGTTTAAAGGGAAGCACCCCAAGGTCATGGAGGAAAGGATAAAGAGCTTCTTTTGGGGTGATAAACTGAACTACTCCTCTAAGGGCAAGCCTCTGCGGGAACCTTTCAAGCACGAAAGGTTTAAATACAAACTCATAGACTTCCTTGAAAAGAAGATCTTCAGAAAACCTATCTTTTCCTACAGCAACTGGGAGATAGTCTACAGGGAGAAACTATGAAGTTTCCAAAAACTCCAATACCTCCCTAAAGGGACTTGGGTCTTTTATCTCAAACTCCAACCGCTCTCCGCTGATGGGGTGGCAAAAGGAGAGTTTATACGCCACCAACATATGGCAGTTGCCCATAAGATCTAAAAGCTCCTTTGGAATCGAGCTTCTTTTAAACCCGTAGGTTTCATCTCCCAGCACGGGGTAGCCCATGGAAGAAAGGTGAACCCGTATCTGGTGGGTCCTGCCCGTGTATATTTTCACTTTAAGTAGGGTTACTCGGTAGTTTTCAAACCTCTTTAGGATCCAAAACTCCGTCTTGGCGGGTTTTGGAGAGGCAGAAAAGACGGAAAACTTTTTCCTTTGAAAGGGGTGCCTCCCTATAGGAGCGTCTATCAGTCCGTGGTCTTCCTTTACCAAACCCATTACGAGAGCCTTGTAGTATTTGTCTACCCTCCTTTCGGAAAACTGACGTGTAAGCTCACGGTGGGCGACGTCTGTCTTTGCCACCACCATTATTCCGGCTGTGCCCCTGTCAAGGCGGTGGACTATACCCGGCCTCTCAACGCCTCCAATGGAAGAAAGACTTTTAAGATGGTAGAGCAAGGCGTTCACAAGGGTTCCGGAGGTGTAGCCCGGTGAGGGGTGAACCACCAAACCGCAGGGCTTTTCTATAACCGCCAAGTGTTCGTCCTCGTGGATTATCCTGATGGGTATATTCTCCGGTTTTATCTCTACAGGTTCGGGCTTGGGCACGAAGAAGGTTACCCTATCGCCCTCCTTCAGGCGCTTGGAGGGTTTGGTAACCTTTTCGCCGTTTACAAAGACGTAACCTTCCTTTATAAGCTTTTTTATGTAAGTTCTTGAGAACTCCCCGTAGGAGGTGCTGAGGAACTGATCCAGCCTTGCGGGAGAGTTTGCGGTGAATTCAAGAACTTCCTCTATCCTTTCCATTCAGCTTTATCTTTATGGTTATCTCCTCGGGTTCTTCATCTAAGTTGAGACTCTTTATAAAACCTACCACAGTTCCCATAAGTGCCCTTTTGGGGAATTCCTTCAGGCGAACAGGTTTACCGTTAATTTCAAGAACGATTTCTCCCTGCATGGTTTGAAAAGTGGAGACGAGGGGATTTGAACCCCCGACCTCCGGCTTGCGATGCCGGCGCTCTCCCAGACTGAGCTACGTCCCCTTTCGTGTATGATATTTTAACCCAAGTTAATGGAGGAGCTTAAGGATGATAGACATAGCTTTCGCTCAAGCCAAAGGTCACGATCCGACGGGAGCCATACTCTTCCAGTTCATCTTCCTCATAGGGATATTCCTCATCTTCTACTTCCTCATAATAAGACCCGAGCGCAAAAGGAGGGAAAGGCACAGAAAGTTTATAGAGAGCCTCAAAAAGGGTGACAAGGTAATAACCACCTCGGGTATATGGGGAACCGTGACCGAAATAGGGGAGCGAACCGTGACCCTTAAGGTGGACAGCACCACCAAGATAACCTTTTCCAAGGAAGCCATAATGGCTTACCAGCCCGAATACGAGAAGAAAAAGCAAGAGTCATGAAGATAGCCCTTATAAGCTTGGGCTGTGCGAAAAACCTTGTGGACTCCGAAGTTTTGCTCGGAAAGTTAAAGGACGGCGGGGCGGAGTTTACCGACGACCTTGAAGAGGCGGACTGCGTTATCGTAAACACCTGCGGTTTTATAGAGGATGCCAAGAGAGAATCCATAGAGACTATCCTTGATGCCACCGAGAGGGCAAAGCGTGTCATCGTCATGGGATGCCTCGTGGAAAGATACAAAGAGATCCTTGAAAAGGAAATCCCGGAGGTGGAGAGGTTCTTCCCCGCCCAAAGTTGGGATCAAATAGCGGACTACTTGGGGCTCAAAACCGAAAACGGAACCCAAAGGGTTTTGACCACCCCAAAGTCCTTTGCTTACCTGAAGATAGCGGAGGGTTGCAACAGGCTGTGTTCCTTTTGCGCCATACCCCGCATAAGGGGAAGGCATGTATCCAAACCTATGGAAGAGGTTATTAAAGAGGCTAAATATCTTGCAGAAGCGGGTGTAAAGGAGCTTTGCGTGGTGTCTCAGGATACCTCCTATTACGGTAGGGATCTATACCGCACAAACAAACTTGTGGACCTTCTTAGAGAACTTGAGAGAATAGAGGGTATAGAGTGGATAAGGCTCCTCTACCTTTACCCCACCGAGGTGTCCGAGGATCTGCTTTTCTTCGTGAGAGATTCGGAGAAGGTAGTTCCCTATTTTGATATCCCTCTCCAGCACGTAGATGACAAGGTTTTGGAAAGTATGAGAAGGGGCTACAACGAAAGGTTTGTAAGGGACCTGATAGAAAAGATTTACAGGGTGATCCCCGATGCAGTTCTCAGAACCACCTTCATAGTGGGCTATCCCGAAGAGGGCAGGGAAGAGTTTGAAAAGCTTCTGAGGTTCGTTGAAGAGGGTCACTTTTGGTGGGCGGGTGTATTTACCTACTCAAGGGAGGAGGGAACCCACGCCTACCCTTTGGGGGATCCTATTTCGGAAGAGGAAAAGGAAGAGAGGAAAAGGCTGATCATGGAAGCCCAAACCGCAGTGACAGCCCGAAGGAACAGATCCCTGATAGGAAGGAAGCTAAAAGTCCTTGTGGACGGATATTCGGAAGAGTTTTCCTTTGTTCCCGTGGGCAGGTCCTACCTGCACGCCCCCGAGGTGGATGGGCTGGTTTATATAGAAACGGAGGAAAGAATTCTCACCCCCGGTGAGATGGTTGAGGTTGAGATAAACCAATCCACAGACTACGACCTAGGAGGAAGGCTTACAGAATGAGGGTTCTTGTAACAGGCGGGGCAGGTTTTATAGGCTCAAACGTTGCTTTTGCCCTGCAAGAGATGTATCCAGAGGCAAAGATATACGTCCTTGATAATTTCTCCTCGGGACACTTTAAGAACCTGATAGGTTTTAAGGGGCAGGTCGTAACGGGGAATATAGAGGATCCCGAGCTGTGGAGGTATCTTAGGGAAAACTTTGCCTTTGATGTGATCTTCCACAAGGCGGCTATAACCGATACCACGGTGATGGATCAAAAGCTTATGATGAAGGTCAATGCGGACAGCTTCCGCTACCTTTTAGACGCTGCCCTTGAGTGGAACGCAAAGGTTATATACGCCTCCTCCGCAGGGGTATACGGAAACAGTCCTCCACCCATGAGGGAGGAAGAGGGGCTTACCCCCGAGAACGTATATGGCTTTTCCAAGCTGATGATGGACCATATAGCCATGGACTATATGGAAAGGTATCCCGAAATGAAGATAGTGGGTTTCAGATACTTTAACGTTTACGGACCGAGGGAGTCCTATAAGGGAAAGTCCGCCAGCATGATTTACCAGCTTGCGGTTAAGATGATGAAAGGGCAAAAGCCGAGGATCTTCAAGTGGGGGGAGCAAAAGAGGGACTTCGTCTATATAAAGGATGTGGTAAAGGCAAACCTCCTTGCCCTTGAAAAGGACGTAAGCGGTATCTTCAACATAGCCACAGGAAGGGCAAGAAGTTTCAACGAGATAATAGAGATCCTGAACAGGATCTTGGGAACTAACCTTGAAACCGAATACTTTGACTGCCCCTATGACTTTTACCAAGAGTTTACTCAGGCGGACATAACGAAGGCTCGGGAGAAGCTCGGTTACAACCCCGAATACTCCCTTGAGGAAGGTATAGAGGATTACATAGGCTACATAAAGGGATCATGAAGTTCTTATTCTCCGAGGAGTTTTCCCAAAAGGCTCTAAAGCTCTACAATTCCTTCGTCAACCTCTTGGTGATAGTCACGGTTCCCATAATAATCCTTACCCTCATAATAGCCGTGGGGATAATTCTCTACGACCTGAGGCTCTTTGCCTCCCACTTTGCAGAAGGGGGGCTGACCGAGGGGCACGAAAAGGCTTTTAAGCTCCTTATAAAGAACATCCTCAACTTCTTCGTCCTTATAGAACTCTTCAGGGTGTTCCTTGATGTTATTGAATACAAGCGTATAAGGAAGAGACAGATGCTTGAGGCGGGTATAGTCTTCGTGGTCAGGGAGATAGTCATAGCCATGTTTGAACACCGCTTCTCCTACAAGGACTTGATAGGCTATGCGGTTCTTCTCATCTCCCTCGGAGTGACCTACGTTCTGATGGAAAGGAGCTGGATTGAGCTTATGCGCTTTACCAGAAAGAAGGATGAAGGAGAAAAGCAGGCTCATTAGAAAGATAATAAGACTCCAAAGGGAGGAGGGGATAATTCCGAGAGGCGCAAGGCTCCTCGTAGCCTTCTCCGGGGGTGTGGACTCGGTAACCCTGACGGTGGCACTCCTTGAGCTGAAGGATTTTCTAAGACTGAAGGATATAGCCTTAGCTCACTTTAACCACAAGCTAAGACCTACTTCCGACAGGGATGAAGAGTTTTGCAAAAACTTCGCCGAGGAGAGGAACCTGAAGATATTCGTAGGAAGCAAAGAAGTAGCAAAGATAGCAAAGGAAAGGGGAACAAACCTTGAAGAGACCGCAAGGGAACTGAGATACAGATTTTTAAGAAGCGTCAAAGAAGAGGAAGGCTTTGACCTTATAGCCACCGCACACCATCTGAACGACCTTGTGGAAACTGTTCTTATATGGCTCACAAGAGGTGCTGGTCTTGAGGGGCTTATAGGGTTTGACCCGAAAGAGAATGACATAGTCCGACCCCTCTACAGGGCTACCAGAAAGGAGATAGAAGACTTTGCAAAGGCGTGCGGACTGCGCTGGGTTGAGGACGAAAGCAACAGGGATCAGAGCTTTTACAGAAACAGGCTCAGGCATACGGTAATCCCCATCTTGAAAGAGGTAAATCCTAACCTTGAGGAAACCGTCCTGAGAATGCGCACGGTCCTCAAAGAGGAACACCTCTACATGAAGGGGCTTGCTTTGAAGGCTTTAGAGAAGGCAAAGGCAAGTGAAGAGTGCCTGTGGGTTGAGGAACTTAAAGGGCTTCACCCCGCCCTTCAGAGGAGGGTGCTGAAGGATTTTTTCGGTGTAGAGAACTTCTCCAAGTTGGAGCAGATCAGAAAGCTCCTTGAGAAGGGGGGACGGGCTGAGCTTGGAGGAGGCATCAGGGTAGTGAGGAAGGGGAAACTCCTGTGCTTGAAAAAGGACAGGTAATTAACTATCTTCTATTTCTAAGACACGCAGGGCTTTAAGGAGGTCCGAAAGGTGCAGATGTTTAAAAGCCTCTTCGTATGGGTGCTGATAATAGGTGCCACCATAGTCGCCTTTAACATATTTGAGCAAAGGCACGAACTTGCCACCAAGGTTCCCTTGAACAGCCTCGTTCAGCTCGTTGAGGAAGGGAAGATTGAGTATGCGCAGGTAAAGGGAAGGACAATAGTAGCAGTCACCAAGGACGGGCAGAGGATAGAGACTGCCATCCCTCCCGGCTCCAACGTGGTGGACGAACTGGTAAAGAAGGGTGTAAGGGTGGAGGTAGACACGGGGGATGCAGGCACGGGTTGGCTCATAAACCTGCTCATCTCGTGGCTCCCCATACTCCTCTTTATAGGCATCTGGATAGCGCTCATGAGGCAGATGAGCGCTGGAGGTCCCCAAGGCGGTCCGGGAAGGGCGTTCTCCTTTGGAAAGAGCAGGGCGAAGGTTTACATAGAGGAAAAGCCCAAGGTTACCTTTGATGACGTGGCGGGTATAGACGAAGTCAAGGAAGAGGTTAAAGAGATAATTGAGTATCTCAAGGACCCCGTAAAGTTCCAAAAGCTCGGTGGAAGACCTCCCAAAGGCGTTCTCCTTTACGGGGAGCCGGGAGTAGGTAAGACCCTTCTTGCCAAGGCTATAGCGGGAGAGGCTCATGTTCCCTTCATATCCATCTCGGGTTCGGATTTCGTTGAGATGTTCGTAGGTGTTGGTGCGGCAAGGGTAAGGGACCTCTTTGACACCGCCAAAAAGCACGCTCCCTGTATAGTTTTCATAGACGAGATAGATGCGGTGGGGCGCACGAGGGGTGCCCTCAACTTGGGTGGAGGTCACGACGAGAGGGAGCAGACCCTTAACCAGCTCCTCGTTGAGATGGACGGCTTTGACACTTCCGAAGGGATAATAGTGATAGCCGCCACCAACAGACCTGACATCCTTGACCCCGCCCTGCTCAGACCGGGAAGGTTTGACAGGCAGATCTTCATACCCAAGCCCGATGTAAAGGGAAGATACGAAATCCTCAAAGTTCACGCCAAGAACAAGAAGCTCGCTCCCGATGTTGACCTTGAGCTTGTGGCAAGGGCAACCCCCGGCTTCACCGGTGCGGATCTTGAAAACCTCCTCAATGAAGCAGCTCTACTTGCCGCGAGGAAGGGTAAAGAGATCATCTCCATGGAAGAGGTGGAAGAAGCCATAGACCGTATAACCATGGGTCTTGAAAGGAAGGGTATGGCTATTTCACCCGAAGAAAAGGAAAAGATCGCCTACCACGAGGCGGGACACGCCCTCATGGGCTTTATGACAGAAGGTTCGGATCCCGTTCACAAGGTTTCCATAATCCCGAGGGGTATGGCTCTGGGAGTTACCCAGCAACTGCCCATAGACGACAGACACATCTACGACAAGAAGAGTCTTTACAGCAGGTTGCTCGTTATGCTAGGAGGAAGGGCGGCGGAAGAAGTCTTCTACGGTAAAGAGGGTATAACCACCGGAGCGGAAAACGACCTCCAAAGAGCAACCGAACTTGCCTACAGGATGGTATCCATGTGGGGTATGAGTGAAAAGGTGGGTCCCATAGCCATAAGGAAGATGGCTAACCCCTTCCTCGGTTCAATGACCAACACGATAGAAACTAGCGAAGAGCTTCTCAGGGAAATAGACGAAGAGGTTAAAAAGATCCTCACGGAGGCTTACGAAGAAGCTAAAGCGACTGTAGAAATGTATAAGGAACCTTTAAAGGCGGTGGTTAAGAAACTCCTTGAGAAGGAAACCATAACCTGTGAGGAGTTTGTGGAAACCTTAAAACTCTACGGCGTTGAGGTTAAGACCGGTTGTAAGAAGATAGAGGGCAAGACCTTTGAAAAAACTGAAGAAGAAAAACCCAAGGAGGAGGTCGTTTGAATGGGTATGACCATCACCGAAAAGATCCTTGCAGACCATGCGGGAAAAAAGGAGGTAAAACCCGGTGATCTGATCACCGCCAAGATAGACCTTGCGATGGCAAACGACGTTACCGCTCCCTTGGCTATAAAGATCCTTGAAAAATACGGAATAGATAAGGTCTTTGATCCTAACAAGATAGCTTTGGTTCTTTCCCACTTCGTTCCCGCAAAGGATATAAAGTCTGCGGAGCAGGCAAAGATAGTAAGAGAGTTTGCCAAAAAGCATAAGATAAAGTGGTTCTTTGAAGAGGGAGAGGGTATAGAGCACACCATACTTCCAGAAAGGGGAATAGTGGTTCCCGGCGATCTGGTGGTGGGTGCGGATTCGCATACGTGCACCTACGGGGGCATAGGAGCCTTCGCCACAGGCGTAGGTTCTACGGACATAGCCTATGCTATGGCTACCGGTGAGATATGGCTCAGGGTTCCCGAGTCCATGAAGTTCATTTTCTACGGAAAAACGAAGCCTTGGGTTATGGGAAAGGATCTTATCCTCTACACCATAGGTCAGATAGGGGTTGACGGAGCACTCTACAGGGCGATGGAGTTTGAGGGGGAAGCCATAAGGGACCTTTCCATAGAGCAGAGGCTTACCATAACTAACATGGCTATAGAGGCGGGAGGAAAGAGCGGGATAATAGCTCCCGATGAGAAAACCATAGAGTATGTAAAACAAAGGGCACAAAAGGAGTGGAAGGTTTACCAGTCTGACCCCGATGCGGAATACCACTCCGTTTACGAGTGGGACGCAGGTCAAATTGAACCTCTCGTAGCTTGGCCCTACCTTCCCTCCAACGTTCATCCTGTGACCGAGTCCACCCACATAGATATTGATCAAGCCTTTATAGGATCCTGCACCAACGGAAGGCTTGAGGACCTGAGAATCGCCGCCAAGGTATTCAAAGAGGCTCTAAGGCAGGGTAGAAAGGTTCACCCTTATGTGAGGTGCATAGTCATACCCGCCTCCAAGAACGTCTACATACAGGCTATGAAAGAAGGTCTCATAGACATCTTCATAGAGGCGGGTTGTGTGGTTTCCCCCTCCACCTGCGGACCCTGTTTGGGTGGACATATGGGAGTTTTGGCGGAAGGTGAAAGGTGCATTTCCACCTCCAACAGAAACTTCCCCGGAAGGATGGGGCACCCCAAGAGCGAATCCTACCTTGCCAACCCTGCGGTGGTGGCGGCGAGCGCCATTCTGGGCAGGATAGCCCACCCCGAGGAGGTGGTAGGAGCCAAAGACTTGGCTACCGTCTGATGGACCCCAAGGTTGAGCTTGAGACCCTTTACGAGATCAGTAAAATTTTGTCCGCCAGTTTGAATATTGAGCAAACGGTCCCTTACGTGCTCAGGCTCCTTAAAAAGCTCATGGGCTTTGACAGGGTCACCCTGACCCTCTACGATCCTTCCACCGACCAGATAGTTGTAAAGGCTACCTCCTCGGGGAGTTTTCCGAAGGAGGGCTTCAGGAAGGGAGAGGGTATAACGGGCAAGGTGTGGAAGCACGGGGTCCCCATAGTGGTTCCCGACATATCTCAAGAACCCGAGTTCTTGAACAAGCTCTGGAAGAGGAAAAACCTTAAAGGGAAGAAGATCGCCTTTATAGCGGTCCCTATAAAGGCAGGTGGCAAGGTTGTGGGCGTTTTAAGTGCAGACAGGGAGGTTACAAAGAGGGAATCCCTTGACGACTACACCCGTTTTCTGAACATGGTTGCAACCCTCATTGCCAACAGCTACTCCCTTGAGAGGAAGGTAGAAGAGGAAAAAAGGGCACTTGAGAGGGAGAAGAGGGACCTTGAGGCGGAACTGCGCAGGGTATACGAGGATCTTCACGTAGAAGGAATAGTGGGAAGGAGTAGGGAGATCCTTGAGGTTCTTGACATAGTCCACAGGGTAGCTCCCACCAACGCTACAGTCCTGCTCAGGGGCGAAAGCGGAGTAGGAAAGGAGGTCTTTGCAAGGGCTATACACTTCTTAAGTCCGAGGGCGGGCAAACCTTTTATAGCGGTAAACTGCGGTGCCATCCCCGAAAACCTTCTTGAGGCGGAGCTTTTCGGATACGAGAAGGGAGCCTTTACGGGAGCCTACACGACCCGAAAGGGGAAATTTGAACTTGCCAACGGCGGGACCATATTCCTTGACGAGATAGCGGAACTCCCCCTCCACCTTCAGGTAAAGCTCCTGAGGGTCCTTCAGGAGAAAGAGATAGAAAGGCTTGGGGGGACCAAACCTATAAAAGTGGACGTTCGCATAATCGCCGCCACCAACAGGGACCTTGAGAGTATGGTAAAGGAGGGCAAGTTCAGGGAGGATCTCTACTACAGATTGAACGTAGTCCCCATCTTCATACCGCCCCTGAGGGAGAGGAAGGAAGATATACCCGTCCTCGTTCAGCACTTTTTAGAAAGGTTCAAAAAGGAATACAACAAGGAGGTCAAACTTTCCCACGAGGTTTTGGACGCCTTTATGGAATACGAGTGGCGGGGGAATGTCAGAGAGCTTCAGAACGTTTTAGAGAGGATGGTTATCCTTGACACGGACGGGGTGCTGACGAGGGAAGATCTACCGCCCGAGCTGAGAAAGGAAACAAAGGGATCTATGAAGAGGGAAATAGCAACCGACGGAAGGAATGAATCCATATGGGATATAGAAAGGCGCCTCATAGAGGAAGCCCTTGAAAGGAGTGGTTACGTTATCAAGAAGGCGGCGGAGATCTTGGGTATGACACCCCGTCAGGTGAGCTATAGAATTCAAAAGTATGGTATAAAGCTACCCAAATGAAAGGAAAGATAGCAAGAATCCTTATCTACCCCATAAAGGGGCTCGATCCCGTAGAAGTGGACTCCGCACGAACCACCCCCAAAGGCTCCCTTGAGCACGACAGGGAATACGCCCTATTTGATCAAGAAGATCGTCCCATCAGCGGGAAGAGAGAAAAAAAGATCCACAGGATAAGAAGCGAATACGACCTGCAGACGGGAGTGGTAAGGCTCATATATGAAGGAAAGTCCTACGAGTTTACCTTTGAGGAGAGAAAAGCCCTTGAAGACTTTTTTTCGGAGGTTTTCGGTTACAAGGTATCTTTAAAGAGGGATAGCGAAGGCGGTTTTCCCGACGACAAGAAGGCTCACGGACCCACCTTGGTCAGTAGTGCCACCCTCAGGGAAATAGCTTCTTGGTTCGGTCTTGAGGAGGAAAACGTAAGGAGGCGCTTTAGAACCAACTTGGAAGTGGACGGTGTCCCCCCCTTCTGGGAGGATTCCCTCGTATCCAAGAGGTTCTCGGTGGGGGAGGTTACCCTGTTCGGAGAAGGAATATCCAAGAGGTGTCCTGTTCCCACACGGGATCCTTACACGGGCGAGGAGCTGAAGGGTTTTGTAAAGACCTTTATAGAGAAGAGAAAGGAAAGCCTACCCCCTTGGTCACCGAAGGAAAGGTTTGCTGATACCTTTTACAGGCTGTGTTTGAACACCACTGTTTTGGAGGGAGGAACCCTCAAGGTGGGAGATACGATAGAGCTTTGAGGTATACTAAGCTAAGTTTGAATAACAGGAGGGTGGACCATGGGATTCATCTTGGCGATAGCTTTGCTTTCCTTTCTGTTGGAGGCTTGTAATCTTTCACAGGCTAAGGTGTGCCCCCAGAAGAGTCTGGTAGAGCAGAATCTTTCTAAGCTTATAACGAGGGAGTTTTCCGTGGAACTCGTTCAACCTTCCAAAAGTATGAAAAACCTCTGCGAGGTTGTCATAAAGGTGGGTCTGAGACCCATAGTCCTTTACACGGACGGGGAGGGTAAAAACTACATCTTAGGTAACATGATAAACGTTGATACAAAGGAAAACCTCACTCAAAAGCTGACCGAACAGTTCGCCACCGTTTCGGACAAGATCCTCAAGGAGCTGGAAAAGAGGGTGAACATGGTTTACGGAAAGGGTGAGAAATACGTTTACTACATAACCGATCCTGACTGTCCTTTCTGCAGAAGGTTTTCACCCATGCTGAAAGAGTGGGCGGACAAGAACAACGTTAAAGTTAAGGTAATCCTCTTCCCACTCCCCATACACCCTGAAGCGAAACCTAAAGCCATAGCCATGGTCTGCGACGGACTCGGATACGACAAGATCCACGCCAACGTGGACACGAAAAATCAATGTGAAAAGGGCAAAAAGGCTATAGAGGACAACCTCCAATTCCTCACCAGCATAGGTATAAACGGAACCCCCACCGTTATAGGCATGAACGGGAAGTATATAGTGGGTCTGCCCAGATCGCCCGAAGAGCTTAACAAACTCGTCAATTAGTCCCTGCCCCTTATTACCAGCTTCAGGGGTGAGTAGTTTATGTTAAGCTTCTGGCGCAGTCTCTTTACGAAGAACCTTTTGTAGCTCTCCTTCCAGCCGTCGGGCAGGTTTGTGATGATCACAACCGTCGGAGGCTTTATGCCTTCCTGAAATGCGTAGTAGACCTTAACTTCCTTACCCCTGTAGGTGGGGGGTCTTCTCTCTTTTAAAACCTCCCTGACCGCTCTGTTGACGAAGGAAGTTTTATGCTGGCGGACGTAGTCCGCATAGACCTTTTGTACCGCCTCGAGGACTCTCTCCACCCCCTTGCCCTCGCTCGCCACAGTAAAGGCAACTGGAGCAAAGTCAAGGAAGAAGAGGTCTCTCCTTATAAGCGCTAAAACCTCCTCCTCAGAAAGGGGGGTAAGATCCATCTTGTTGGCTACTATGACGCACCCTTTAAACCTTCTTTCTATCAAACCTCCAAGCCTCTTGTCCTGACGGGTTACCCCTTCGCTTACGTCAATAACGAGGCAAACCACATCTGCGCTGTCTATAGCTTTTAGAGACCTTCCCACCGCAAAGAACTCGGTGCCGTATTCAACCGCCGAAGGTCTCCTTACGCCTGCTGTATCCACCAGAACGAAGTTTTCTCCCTTCCACGAAAAGGGAACCTCCACCGCATCCCGTGTGGTCCCGGCTACGGGAGAAACTATGACCCTCTCCTCGTTTAAGAGGGCGTTTATAAGGGAGGACTTACCCACGTTGGGTCTGCCCACAAAGGCAACCTTTATCCCCTCGTAGCTGAGCTGGGCTTTCCCTTCGGGCAACTTTTCAACCACCGCATCCAAAAGCTCACCCACACCCCTTCCGTGGGAGGCGGATATGGGAAAGAGCCTCTCAAACCCCAGTTCGTAAAACTCAAGGGCGTTCTCTTCGTCCCGGTCGGTGTCCGCCTTATTGACCACCAGAAGAACCTTATCCGAATAAGGGTATAGGTAGCCTGCTATTTCCCTGTCAAGGGGTGTTATACCCTCCCTTGCGCTTACCACAAACAAAATTACCTGAGCTCCTTCTACTTCCCTGTCTATGGTCTCCTTTATTTTTCTCAGGATCTCTTCGTCGCTGTCCGGGACCAGCCCCCCCGTATCCACTATTACAAACTCTTTTCCTCTCCACTCCGCCACACCCTCTATGGAGTCCCTCGTTATTCCGGGCTTGTCTTCAACTATTGCCTTTCTTTTACCTATGATCCTGTTAAAGAGGGTAGACTTCCCCACATTGGGTCTGCCTACTATTACAACCCTTCCCGCCATCTGTAGCTCCAAAGTATCCTAAGCAGACCCGTAACCCCCGAAACAGCCAAGAAGAAGATACCCCAAAGCATTAAGGCTTCGGGCACATTCACTTTGCCAAAGAGTATCTTAAGGGGAACGCTGTAGGAGAGCAAAATTCCCAAAACGAGAATTACGGAATAAAGGGGCATATCCCTTATAACCGCTCCCGCAAAGCGCAGATCGTCGGTAAGGTAAAATCTCATAACAGCCAGCCGTCCCAAACTGAGGAAAGCTATCGGTAGCACCAACAGCAGGTAAGTGCTCAGGGAAGGGTCAATCCAAAGGAGGGACATAAGGGCTGAGTAAAGTTCCCCGAGACCCTCTTTCAAGGAACCCGCTGCAAACAGCCTAACCGAATGGAAGAGGAAGGTAAACGCTGCAAGAAACTGGAAGCTTTCCGCTTTATCTCCAATAGTGCCGATAACCAGCAATGCACCCACCGATAAAATAACAACTGCGGTTCCGCCGAACCTCCTTATGAGGTGGGAAACTCCCACGCTGACGGGAAACAATGGCACCGCGACGGAGATAAGAGCCAAGTAGAGGAAGAGGGGAATATCACCCTTTGATAGGAAGAAGAGGGCGAGCAGACCTGCCGCTACCGAAGGTAAGGGTCTGAAGCGGAATATCCATCTTGCAAAGCTAAGGGCAGCATTCTTTGCAAGCTCGTAAATGTCGTGGATGTAAAGTTCCCTTGAAAAGTGGGTATAGAGGCTCATGTAAAAGGGCAGGTAAACCTCCTTGCTTGCGTAGTATATGAAGATCCAGCCTACACCTATTACTACAACCATAAAGAGTATCTCCGCAAGGAAGAGCCACCAAGAGGTAAAGGCTACGTCGTATATCCGGGAAACAAGCTCCTTATTGGGGTAGAGGAAGTTCTGAAGGGAGTGACCTATCAGGACGTATCCGAAGAGAACCACCACAAGGGACAGTATCGCCAACAGGGCGGTCAGTATCGGTCTGTCCCTGCCGAGCCTAAAGACGCTCACAAGAACCTGAGCGGCTGTAACCCAACCGAAGAAGAGAAGAACGAGTGAAGACTTGTATTCAAAGAACTTCTCCTCAACGAGGTAGTGGGTAAAGAGGACAATAAGTAGAGGGACTGCAACGGTGATCAGACCGTAAACTATCCACGGGACCTTAACCGCGATTCTCTCTCTTTTCTTCAAAGCTGTGTAGACCTCGTCCTCGGGAATGTTCGGGTCGTGGCGTGCCGAGTGAATCACGTTGCCCGAATACAAAAACAGTGTGGCTTTAAATATACCGTGGGCCATCATGTGGTATACCGCCAAGGCGAAGGCTCCCACACCCAGCTCCATTATCATGTAGCCCATCTGACCCACCGTTGAGTATCCGAGGGACTTCTTTATATCGCTCTGCATCAGCATAAGAATAGAACCAACTATTGCGGTTATGGACCCCGCAATGAAGGCGAGCTGAAGACCGAAGGTATCGTAAGGGTAAAGGGGGGCAAACCTATTCACTATAAAGGCACCCGCATTCACTATGCCTGCGTGCATAAGTGCAGAGACGGGAGTAGGTCCTTCCATGGTATAGACTATCCAATGGTGAAAGAGAAACTGAGCGGACTTTAGCATTGCGCTCAGCGTAACTAAAAGGGTGACAAGGGAAAGGACGCTTTTGTTTACGAATTCCGCCCTTTCAAACATTTCGCTCAGAGAGTAAGTTCCCATCTCCCCCACCAGCAGGAGGGAAGCGCCCAAGAGGGGAAGATCCGCAAGCCTGTGGGTAAAGAAGGTCAGATTGGCATACTTTACCGCTTCCCTCCTTCTGTAGTTGTGGCTCAGCAGCATGTAAAGCAAAAAGCCCACCAAGTGCCAGCTGAAGAGGAGCAATATTATGTTGTCCGCCAAAACCAAAAGGGTCAAACAGGAGGTCATAAGGTCAAGAAGGATGAAAAAACGCCTGTACCCCTCCTCGTCCGCCATGTATTTTTCCGAATATTTATGAACGACCAAGCTCACAAGAAGTATGTATGTGGCAAGGAGCAGCCCCAAGCTGTCTCCATTGAGACCTAAGGAGGGATTAAGCCCTTTTGGAAATAGGAAAAGAAGCGAACCGCTCACAAGAAAGGTCGCCCCCGTCAATGCGGTGCTTACCCTCGGGAAAAGGTCTTCGTTCCTAATTAAACTGACAGCCAAAGCGGAGATCAGAGGTAACAGAGGAACCGCCCAAACAACCAAGCCCATGGTCGGTAAATTTTAACTAAAAACCTCCGATCGTGACCTGACCGCCGAGGTTACGGGGTTGACATTTATAATGATTTACCATGCACGATCTCGTAATAGAGATAGGCACCGAAGAGCTACCCCCATCGGTTATAGAGCCGTCCCTCGGCTATGTAAAGAAGAGGCTCTCGGAAGTTCTGGGAAGGAACGACATCCTCACCTATGGGACACCAAGACGTTTGGCTTTTTACATAAAAGGCTTTGAAAACAAGAGGGAAAAAAAGGAAGAGGTAATCTTCGGTCCGCCTTGGAAGGTTGCCTTTGATGAGACCGGGAACCCAACCAAAGCCCTTGAGGGCTTTCTAAAGAAATACGGTGCTAAGAGGGAGGAGGTTTTTAAAGAGAAAAAAGGCAAGGGAGAGTATGTAGCCATAAAGAAAGTCTCAGAGGAAAAGAGCCTCCTTGAAAAGTTAGAAGAGAGCTTTGAAGAGATACTCCTGTCGGTGCCTCTTCCCAAGCGTATGAGGTGGACCTCCTCAAAGAGGATCACCTTCTCAAGACCTGTGCGCTGGATCTTAGCCCTCTACGGGGGGGAGATTGTAAGCCTTCGCTTCGGTGATCTGAGGGCGGACAGGAAAACCAAGGGGCACCGTTTCCTGTCGGAAAGGTGGATAACCCTTAAAAGTGCTGAGGACTACTTGAGCGCCCTTGAAAAGGCTTGCGTGATAGCTTCCATTGAGGAGAGAAAAAAGCGGATAAAAGAAGGTTTATTGGAGATAGCTTCACAGCTTGGGGCTGAGCCTACTTATCCCCAGGGTCTCGTGGAGGAGGTTACGAACCTTGTGGAATACCCCTTTTTTGTCCTCGGGGAGTTTGAAGAGAGGTTCCTTGAGCTGCCCGACAGGGTCATAGTCACCGTGTGCGCTCACCATCAGAGGTTCTTCTGCCTTTCCAAAGAAGGAAAGCTTATAAACAGGTTTGTAGGGGTTAGTAACAACAGACCCGAGGGTGAAACCATAAAAAGGGGATACGAGAGGGTTCTAAAGGCCCGCCTTGAGGATGCCCTCTTCTTTTACAGGGAAGACCTCAAAAAGAGGCTTGAGGATCTCGTTCCCAAGCTTGAAAGCGTTTTGGTTCACCCTAAGGTGGGATCGGTCTTGGAAAAGGTAAAGAGGATGGAAGAGATAGCCCGCAGGTTGGTGGAAAACCTAGGGCTTAAAGAGTTGGAAGAAGATCTCCAAAGGGCGGTGTATCTTTCAAAGGCAGACCTTCTTACGGAAATGGTAAAAGAGTTTGACGAGCTTCAGGGCTACATGGGTTACATTTACGCCCTCAAGCAGGGAGAGAAAAGAGAGGTTGCGGAAGCCATAGGTGAACACTACAAACCCATTTCGGCGGAGGACGATCCTCCTAAAACCACCCTCGGCTCCCTCCTTGCCCTGACCGACAAGATAGATCATGTCTTCAGCTTCTTCAAGGCGGGAGAGATACCCAAAGGCGGGTCCGATCCCTACGGACTCAGGAGAGCCTCCTTCGGGATAATAAGGATCTTGGATGTAAGGGACTGGGATGTGAACCTCAGGGACTTTGCGGATTTCTACGGGCTTGAGGACCTTAAACCTCTGGAGGATTTTATGAGGCAAAGGATAGAGAGCTTCTTAGAGGGGGAAGATTACGATATAGTCAGGGCGGTTTTGGCGGTAAAGGATCCCCTTATGCCCCTACCCATTCTTAGGTTGGTAAGGGGGATGAAGGAGATAAGAAACAGCCAAACCTTTAAGGATATATGCGAAGCCTACAGGAGAGTTGTTAGAATATTACCCGAGGGTTGGGAGAAGGACGGGGTGCG
>WFYH01000095.1 GCA_015490215.1 Aquificaceae bacterium | reverse complement strand
GCTATCAGAAAATCCTTTGAGTTGGACATAAGGATAACTACGTTGTCCCCCTTTTTGACTCCTATGAGTTCAAGGTAGCGGGCGAAGGAGTCCACGTAGTGCTTTAGCTCCCTCCAGCGGATCTTTTTGTCCTCTTCGTAGATAAAGACCCTTTTTGGAAACCTTTTTGTATTTTCCTCAAGGACCTCGTAGAAGTTTTTGAAGGGGTAGTTAGTTCCCATCAGAAGGAGTAGCCCAGCGACAGGGTGAGCATGTGGGCGGAGATGTCCTTAAATTCACCCCTTATGCGGTCGTTCTGGACGCTCCTGTCTTCCTTCATAAAGTATAAGTAAGCCACGCCAAGCTCCACCTTGGGGTCGGGCTTGAAGAGTCCACCCGCAGAGAAGATCCAGCCGTCCGAGTCGGGAAGCTCAAAGCCGAGGGTCCTCTCGGGCACCGGAGACTCGTCGTAGGCAACACCCGCCATGGCGGTAAAGCTCTTGGAAAAGGTATGGTATAGGGCAAACCTGTAGGTGTTGGTGTCCTCCCAGTCCTTTGGTTGGGGTCTGCCGAAGGCTCCCTCTACGGTTGCGTCCGCAAAATTGAAGTTCAACCTCTCGTAAGAGGACCAGAAGGTTCTCTCGTAGGTAAACTCAAAGGTGGTGCTTCCGAGCTTGTAAGAGGCTCCCAACCTCCACTCTGCAGGCAGGGGAACCTCAACGTCTCCCGAGGTGTCAAAGTTGTAAATCCTTAAAGGTGTCCTTGAGGTGACAATATAACCGCTGGCGTCTCCGTCAACCTTAAGGTCCACCTTTGACCTGTAAAGGGTAGAGAGGGTTAGGTTCTCAATAGGCTTGAAGGAGACGGAAATAAAATAGGCGGGCTTTATGTCCGTGGATCCGTCCATGGATATGGCGTAGGCGTTCTGGGGATGGGCAAGCTCCACCTCACCCCTTGCGTAAACCGCCCTCAGCCCTCCGCCTACAGAGAGGTTCTTCATAACTAAATAGGAGACGGAGAGGCTCGTCTCGTAAACCTCCAAGAGAAAATTCTTTGCATATCCCTGTGCGGGGGAGTTCTCCCACCTTTTAGATAGACCCGCAGGCGTCGTAAAGGAAAGACCGAACCTAAGCTTTCCCACCTTGGGGCTTACGTAGTGAAAGTAGGGAACGAAGAAGCTGTCTTTCTCAGAGGAGAAACTCTGACTCGGGAGGAAACCGTTGGTAGCCCTGTCGTAGACGCTTCCGCTGAAGTCCACATTGGGGAGGACTATATACCTCATTCCTACCTCAACCCCCCAGCCGTCCTTCATAAAGCTCATGTTGGCGGGGTTGTAGTAGGAGGCATCGGGTGCGTTTGCGGAAGAGAAGTAAGCTCCCGAGGTTGCGGTAGATCTGAGGGACTGCTCGGGTATCTTGTAGCCTCCCGCAAAGCTGATAAGAGCGGTTCCCAGAAGACCGAGGGAGATAAGTTTTTTCATACCCTTTCCTCCGCAGGTTTTCCAGAAAACAACTCCTTGTATGTCTGTGAGTCAATCCTCACCGCCCTGTGGCGCTCTTTCGGAACTTCGTCAAGCTCAACGAAGTAGAGGCAGTTGGTCACACACTTGGAGACGCAGGAAGGAAGTAGACCTTTGTCCACCCTCTTGTAACAGTAGTCGCACTTTTCCACCTTCATAGTGTCTGGGTTAAAGGTGATAGCACCGTAGGGACAGGCTATTATGCAGGCTTTGCAACCTATACAAAGGAGTTCCTCCACGTAAACTATACCGTCCTTTTCCCGTTTTCTCATGGCGGAGGTGGGGCAGGCGAGCACACAGGGGGCAGGATCACAGTGAAAGCAGTTCATGGGCACAAAAAGGGAGTCGGGTCCGTCGGTCAGACCCTCAAGGCGGAATACCTTCATGGGTCTTATGTCGTATCTTTTCAGGTTCTTTTCCTGAAGGCAGGCAACCTCACAGGACAGGCACCCTATGCACCTGTCCAGATCTATGAGCATTATGGGTCTTTTCATATCATCGGGCAATTATTCTGTCTATAAGGAGAAGGATAAAGATAAGGATCATCGGAGATATGTCCACACCTCCGAGGCTCGGAACCACCTGCCTTATGGGTCTGAGCATGGGTTCCACTATTCTATCAAGAACCTCGTAGAACCTACTTTCCCTGATGCTCGGTATCCAAGAGCCTATGGCGTGAACGAAGACCATTATCATCAAAAGCTCAAGGATAAGGTGAACGATCTTTATGATCATCACTCAACCCACTCAAGGATGGCAAGCTCCGCACCGTCCCCTTTCCTTCTGTCGGGGAGCCTGACGAACCTCGTGTATCCGCCGTTTCTGTCCTCAAAGCGGGGCGCTATATCGTCAAAGAGCTTTCTGACCGCCTCCTTGTCGGGAAGGAGAGCCAAAGCCCTCCTCCTTGAGGCGAGATCCCCTTTCTTGGCAAGGGTAACCAGCTTTTCCACAAAGCCCCTTACCGCCTTTGCCCTCTCAACGGTGGTGGTAATCCTCTCTTCAAGGATAAGTGACCTTGCCAAGCTCCTGTAGAGGGCAAGCCTTTGCTCCTTTGTTCTGTCAAACTTTTTCTTCTTCACCTTGTGCCTCATGGCTCATCACCTCTTGCTCTCTATGTTTATACCGAGCTGGAGACCCATCTGCTTGAGGGCTTCCTTTATCTCGGAGAGAGCCTTCCTACCTATGTTCTTGGTGCTCTTTAGCTCCTCTTCGGTCATCTGCACCAGATCGCCTATGGTGGTTATGCCCATCCTCTTGAGGGAGTTGAGCGCCCTCTGGGATATGTCAAGCTCCTCTATGGAGAGGGTGAACTTCTCCGCAAGCTCGTCTATGGGAACGGGTTCCTCAAGGGTGGGAACTTCGTAGGAGATGTTCTCAAGGAGGTCAAGGTGCTTCTTCAGGATGGAGACAGCCTCCTTTACCACGTCCTCGGGGGTCTTGGAGCCGTCGGTGACCACCTCAACGGTGAGCTTTTCGTAGTCGGT
>WFYH01000094.1 GCA_015490215.1 Aquificaceae bacterium | reverse complement strand
TGGTAAGACCCGACGTCTTTGTGGTATGCGGTGAGGTAAAGGGAAGGGTTCTGAAAACGCCAAAGGTTATATTCGAGGTGATATCTGAAGGAACCGCCGAAAGGGACGAGAGGCTCAAGTTCGAACTCTACGAGAGGGAGGGTGTGGAGTTCTACGTTATCGTCTTTCCCTCCTTAAAGAAGGCCAAGGCCTACAGGCTTCTGGATGGAAGGTATGTAAAGCACACGGACGTCACTCTGGGAACCTTAGAGCTTCCGATCGGAGGGTGCGAAATTCTCCTCGACTTTAGAAAGATCTGGCAAGAGTAACGATAGGTTAGAATACCTCTATGCTCGAATGCTCGACGTAGCGGTAGTAGATTCGGGGATATCCGGACTTACCACCGCCTTCAGGTTGAAGAAACTGGGCTTCGAGCCCGTAGTTTTACGAGAAGGACCCTTTTAATACATTACCCCCTCTGTCAACCGCTCGGAACCTTGCTGAACTCCTCCCTCAGCTCCTTTGCCATTTCAACCATGTTTTTGAGGGCAGGTTCTACCTCCTCCCATCTTCTGGTTTTGAGTCCGCAGTCGGGGTTAACCCAAAGGAGTTCCTTGGGCAGGACCTTCATAGCCCTTTCCATCACGACCCTCATCTCTTCCTTGGTGGGAATGGCGGGAGAGTGTATGTCGTATACACCTATGCCTATCTGCCTGTCCCAACCTTTGAACCTTTCAAAGGCGGAGATGATCTCTCCCTTGCTCCTTGAAGCCTCTATGGATATGACGTCAAAGTCCATCTGGTAGATGTATTCAATTATCTCGTTGAACTCCGAATAACACATGTGGGTGTGGATCTGGGTTTCTGGCTTTGCCCTTGAGCAGAGGCGGAAGGCTTTAACAGCCCAGTCAAAGTAATCCTCCCAATCCTTCCTCTTGAGGGGAACCCCTTCCCTGAAGGCGGGTTCGTCTATCTGGATGACCTTTATGCCCGCCTCTTCAAGATCCTTTACCTCGTCCAGCAGAGCCAAAGCTATCTGATAGGCTATCTCCCTTTTGGGTATGTCCTCCCTGTAGTAGCTCCAGTTGAGTATGGTTACGGGACCCGTGAGCATACCCTTTACGGGCTTTTCGGTAAGGGATTGGGCGTAGGTTATCTCCTCAAGGGTCATGGGCTTGGGTCTGGACACGTCCCCGTAGATTATGGGAGGTCTGTAGACCCTTGATCCGTAGGAGAGCACCCAGCCGTGCTTTGTGGTGGCTATCCCCTCCATCTTGAAGGCAAAAAACTCAACCATGTCGGTCCTTTCAAACTCTCCGTGGACGAGCACATCAAGCCCTACGTTCTCTTGGAAGGCTATAACGTGCTCTATCTGCTTCCTGATGAAGGCTTTGTATTCCTCCTCCGAGATCTTACCCGTCCTGTAGGCGGTTCTCGTTTTCCTCACCTCTTCGGTTTGTGGGTAGGAACCTATGGTGGTTGTGGGGAAGAGGGGGAGCTTGAGTATGTCCCTCTGGATCTTGCTCCTTTCCTGATAGGGCATATCCCTTCTGAAGTCTTCATCGGTGAGGGAGGCTACCCTCTTCCTCACCTGCGGGTTCTCTCCAAAAGAGAGTTCCATCACTCTCTGACTCTCTTCAACCTCTTTCATAGCTTCTTGGGAACCCTCGTAGGCGAGTTTGAGGGTTCTCAGCTCCGCAAGTTTTTCCTTTGCAAAGGCGAGCCTTTCCTTTAGACCCTCGGGGAGTTCCTCTTCCGGCTCAACGGTCACGGGCAGGTGGTAGAGGGGGCAGGAGTTGGAAACGGAAAGTTCCGAGGCTATCTTTGAAAGCTCCCCAAGGAGGGTAAGCTTCTCTTTTAGATTAGCCCTCCAAGGCTGTCTGCCGTTGATTACACCCGCTATAAGCTCCTTGTCCTTCGGAAAGCCTCTCTCCCTGATGTTCCTTAGGTTTTCTTCATTGGATGTCATATCAAAGTGGAGAGCCTTCACGGGAAGGGAGACGTATCTTTCGTAGTCGGAAACGCTGTCGTAGTAAGTAAAGATGGCTATCTCAAGCCCCTCTTCGGAAAGCTCCCTGTAAGCCCCCTCTACGAGATCCCACTGCCAGCCTTCCGTATCCAGAACGAGAGCGGGTTCTTCTATATGAACCCTCCTGCAACCTGCACCCTTTAGGCTTTTAAGCAGATCCCTGTAAACGGGAACGAGCTTAGACATAAGCCTTTCAAACTGATCTTTGCTCTCAATCTTCTCTATCTCGTAGATGGGTAGCTCTCCCTCTTTTCTCCTGAGAGCCTTTGACATCCTTAGGAAGGTGTAGGGTCCTATTATCTGGGGAACGGTGTCGTAGCCCTTGCTCTTGAGAAAGTTGTAGTCCTCAAGGGGCTTGTTTATGAAGAGGCAAAACTCATCGGATTCTATCTCCGGCACGAGGTAGTGATAGTTGGTGTTGAACCACTTGGTCATCTCAAGGGCGCTTTTGCCCCTTGCCATTTCAAAGTAAGTTTCTATCCCTTTATATTCGCCGAACCTTTGGGGAATCGCACCCACCATAAGGGCGGTGTCAAGCATAAAGTCGTAGTAAGAAAGCTCGTTTGAAGGTATAAGGTCAACGTTCTTCCTGTAAAGTTCCGCCCTCCAGAGGGCAAGATCCCTCATACCCGCATGGAGCTCCTCTTCGCTTATCTTTCCCCTCCAGAAGTTTTCCAAGAGCCTTTTGAACTCCCTTTTCTCACCGAGCTTGGGAAAACCAAAAGCCAAAGCTTTCATTTCACACCTCCCAGAATTTTTCTCACGTCAAGAAAGGAACCGCTCTCATACTTCTTAAGCTCGGGCACCAAGTCAAGGATCAGCTTTGCCGCCTCCTCGGGTGTCCTTTTGGGAGCTTCAAGTATCCTCTTTACCGAGGGGAAGCGCTCCACGTCTTGGTGCATTACCTCCTCAAGCATGGGGGTAAGGACAAGCCCCGGAGCCAAGGCGGTTATGTGGGTTTCCTCAAGCTCCCTTGCGTAGAGTTTAAGGAGACAGTTTAGTGCCGCTTTTGAGAGGGCGTAGGCGTTCCAACCTCTGTTACAGTTGACCGCCGCACCCGAGGATATACCGACTATCTGAGAGATCTTTATTTCCATGTCCACGAGGGTATCTATTATCACCTTATTGGACCAAAGGTTTATATCCATCACTTCGTGGAACTTGTGGAGGGGAATCTCCCTCATGTCGCCGAAGCTCCCGAGCACCCCCGCATTCAGTATCACCAGATCCAGCTCCTTTACGTCCCCAAGCAGGCGCATTAGCGCCCTAGGGATAACCTCAAGCTCCCTCAAGTCACAGCGCACGAACCGTATCTTCCCCCTCAGGCTTTCAGGAAGGTGCCTGCTGAGGGCGAAAACCTCGTAACCCCTTCCGAGAGCTTCAAGGGCGAGGGCTTTCCCGAGACCGGAACCTACACCGGTTATAAAGAGCTTCATCTTTTCCTCTCTTCAAGGAGCTTTTTTAGACTCTTTGATATCTCCTTGACAAGTATATCAAACTTGGGGTTTATCTCTTGGAGGGAGTTGTAAAGCTCGTCCGGGGAAACCTCCCAAGTGCTGATAAGCTTGTTTTTGAGGTTTGTCATCTTAAAAACGTCCATGTAATACTCCTGAGGTATCACCCCCGCTTCCACCATCTTTGACAGGCAGTCGTCCCCGAACTTCCTTATCCCGAACTTGGGGGCAAGGTGCTTGCAGATATCAAAGAGGGAATCGTAAGCCACCTGATAGAAATACTTTACCCTGTCGTAATACATGGGCTTTTGCTTGAACTCCTCAAGCCCTTGACTCAGCACGAAGTCTATCTTCTTGACCGAGTCCTTTATATATTTGGACTTCTCGTTTAGCAGGTCAAAGTCTATCAAAAGATAGTTCCCCGTTTTCTCCTTGATGAACTCAACAACCGCCCTCGCAAACTCTTTGAACATCACAAGGTTCTCCCGCAGAAACTCGTAAAGCTCCTCGGGAGAAACTGCATCCTTTAAGTCCCTGTATTTGAAGTAAAAGTCTATGAAGGCTTGAAGCTTTTCCACATCCTTCATGCCCACGTGTTCACCCAGCTTTACAAGGCAGTTTTTGGAGGTGGTCTTCAGACCCAGCACGGTGGACATGTGTCTGCAAACTCTCATGCAGCTTTCAAAGGCGAGGTTGAAGTCAACTCTGACCTTGTCAAGGATGAGCTTGTTGTTTACAAACTCCTCCTTCGGGAGGGAAACGTGCTTTTTCAGATCTATGTAAGACTTTTCAAGGTTCTGGAAAGCTTCCAAGATGAGGCTTATCTTGAAGGTCTTTTTCTTTTTCAACTCTACTCCTCCTCGGTGAAGGCGCTGATGATGGTCTCTATTATGGAGATTATCACCGAGATGATGTTTGCGGCTAAGGCTCCGAGGGCGAGTCCCACCGCCTCCTGATGGTCTCCCAAGAAGTAGAGAAAGAGGGAGGGTATAAGATGGAGGTCTGCCACGAGGCTTGAGGCGAGCATCTCGGTAGAGAGAACCCTGCCTTCCCCTATCTTGAGGATAGTTGCCGCCAAGTTGGTAGCCACCACTATAACCAGCTCGTAGGGGTTGGGACTGACTATAAAACTTATGTTCGTGGTCAGGGACATGAGTATGAAGAAGTCGGTGACAATCTTTTTGTATCTCATTTCCTTTCCTCCGAGAGTTCTCTTTCAAGGGAAGCGGAAAGTTCCCTAAATCCCGAAAGGACCCTTTCATAAAGCTCAAGGAGTCGCTTACCCTCGGCGGTCAGGGTGGCTCCCTTTTTCCTCTTTCTATCAACCAGTTTGGTTCCGAGCCTTTCTTCCATAGCCTTCAGCTGGCTGTAAGCCCTCTTGTAGGTAAGACCCAGCTTTTGGGAAGCTCTGAGTATAGAACCGCTCCTTTCTATCTCTTTAAGTAGGTGGTATTTACCTTCGCTTATGATGGTTTCGCCCCCTTTTTCCAGCCAGACCTTGAACCTCACCTTCAATACTTCCTCTCCCCGAAAAGGAGGGTTCCTACCCTCACTATGGTGGCGCCTTCTTCTATGGCGACTTCAAAGTCCGAAGACATACCCATGGAAAGGTGCTCAAGGGTTACACCAAACTCCCTTTCCAGCCTTTCCTTCATCTCCCTGAGCTTTGTAAAATAGGGGCGCACCTCCTCAGGATCCTCGCTGTAGGGAGGGATAGCCATCAAACCCTTAAGGGACAGGTGCTCTTTGGAGAGGACGTATTCGGTAAGCCTGCTCAGGTCCTCGGGGGAGACACCTCCTTTCGTCTGCTCGTTTCCTACGTTTACCTCTATAAGGACGTCTTGAATTATGCCTGCCTTCTTTGCCCTCTTTTCTATTTCGTCCACGAGGCTTTCCCTGTCGACAGAGTGGATTAGGGAAACCTTACCTATCAGGTATTTAACCTTGTTGCTCTGGAGTCTTCCTATAAAGTGCCAGTCTATGGAAAGATCCGAAAGGGCTTCCCACTTTTTTAAAAACTCCTGTGCTCTGTTTTCACCGAAGGTTTTAAGTCCACACTCGTAGAAGGCTCTTATAACCTCTGCGGGAACCATCTTCGTAGCGCCGAGCAG
>WFYH01000093.1 GCA_015490215.1 Aquificaceae bacterium | reverse complement strand
GTTTTTTGGCGATAAGCAGGAACGAAAAAACCCTAAGGGCAGAAGTCCACTACAGCCGCCTGCCCGATCTGAAAGGAAAGAAAGTCTTCCTGCTTGACCCCATGCTTGCCACGGGAGCAACCCTTTCGGTAGCCCTTGCAAAGATATACGACAGAGAGCCTGCCGAAGTCCTCTGCCTTACCCTCCTCTGTGCTCCCGAGGGAGTGGAAAGGGTTATAAGCTCCTTTCCCGACACGGTCATCTATACGGCAAGCCTTGAGGAGGGTCTTGATCCGAGGGGTTTCATAATCCCGGGACTTGGAGATATGGGTGATCGCCTTTTCTCCGCCCCCTTATAATAGTTGGTGTTATGAAACAAAATTGGAAGGCTTACAGACAGAAGGTTGTTGAACTCAGGGAGATATTCCGAACCAAGAACGAAGGCACCGAGACGGAGGTGGAGGTGGTCATCCCCGAAGATGACCAAGGGCTTCCCTACGTGCTAATCCGCTTTTCTGTGGAAGATCACGTTTACGAGAGGAAGATAGAACTTTTTGAACACTACCTGAAGAAGGATATCTCCGAGCTTGTAAAGCTAATAGAACACTACATCCAAGAGTTTGAAATGGAGATAGAGCAGAGCGAATACGGAGGGGGCTGACCTCCGTGCGGATTGCAACCGTTGATATAGGCTCCTATTCGGTAAGGCTCACTGTGGCGGATATTGAAGGTAGGGATATCAAGATAGTAAAAGAGGAAGGAGCCATAACCTCCTTGGGAAGCGGGGTAAAGGAGACGGGCCTCCTGCGGGAGGATCGGGTTCGGGAAACCCTAGAAGTCCTCAAAAGGTTCAGGGATATCTCTCTTAGCCTCGGAGCGCAGGAGATAGTAGCGGTCGCAACCGAAGCCCTGCGCAGGGCAAAAAACTCCTCCGAGTTTTTGGAAAGGGTCAAAAAAGAGGTAGGTATAGAGGTAAGGATAATCACCCCTCAAGAGGAAGGGCGCCTCGCCTTCTTAGCCAGCGCCTTTTCCCTCAGACCTAAGGGTTTCTTCGTGGTGGTGGATCAGGGAGGAGGTTCTACCGAATTTGCCTACGGGGAGGATACTACTCCCAAAGAAATAATATCCCTACCCATAGGAATAGTTAACCTGACCGAAAGGTTCCTAAAACACGACCCGCCTACGCAGGAGGAAGTGGAAGAGCTTTTTTCCTTCTTGGAAGAGGTAATAAAGGAAAAAGTCAAGGAGGTGGATACCCTTGTAGGTCTCGGGGGAACCATAACCACCCTGAGCGCCCTTGAACAGAAGGTATACCCTTATGACCCGCAAAAAATACACGGATCAAGATTGAGCAAGGAAGCCCTTGAAAGGTGGTTTGAAACGCTCAGGCGTATGCCCGCAAGGGAAAGGAGCAGAAAGTTTCCTCAGGTGGAGGACAGGAGGGCTGAGGTCATCTTGGCAGGCGTAGCGATGTTTATAAAGATACTTGAGCTGTTCGGAAAGGATGAGCTTATAGTGGGTGATTGGGGGGTTAAACACGGTCTCATAATTGAGAAAATTTTGTAAATGATCTGGATTATATGACGAAAACAGGTTGTATTTGTGCGGGAGGGGACTAAATACAAAAAGTAGAAAAAATCAAAAGGAGGTAGGAGCCATGAAGGTAACTGCGGATCTCATAAAGGAAAAGCTCATTTATGACTCTGCTACCGGCAAGCCTGTTAAGGATGTGATCGTGGAAAACGGTCACATCAGGATCGTCAAGGAGAGCGGGGAAACGGTTGAGATCCCTTCCAATTCCATACGGGGAAAGCATATACTAATGAGACTTGAAACGGGAATAAGCGAAATCACCGAACCCATATATGTATGAAGGAAAGATGGAAGGTCATAGCGAGCCTTCTTGAGGAAGAGTTTGACCTTGAAGTTCAGCCCTCTTACGAAGGCTGGGGGGCGGGTTGGGATCCCAAGTTCCTGCCCGCCCTTGAGATGTGGGCACGGGGAGAGGTTGACGACATCCCTCCGGGTGTTAAGAGACCCAAAGGGGTCGTCTTCAGCGTAGTTGACTTTTTAAGAAGAACTGACGACTACACGGTAAATGCGGTAAGACACGAGATAAGCTACCTGCTCAATACCCACTTCCCCCACTGGCGCTTCGGACAGAGGGAGGTATTCAGGGCTGGTTTCCCTCCGACCAGCTTCGTAGTCCTCATGTCCGTCCTTGAAACCCTTAAGGCGGACCAGAGGATAATAGAGGAAAACCCCTCCTCCCTACTGAGCCTGAAGGCACGGCTCAAAGAGGTATTGAAAGAGGTGGAGGCACCCTACCCCCACCATAGGTTGGCTTTAGCCTTCGTATATAAATGGATCGGGGAGGAAGTTCCCTTCCCTCAGGAGATAAAGAAGTTTGCAGATGCCTTGGAAAAGAACCTGCACGAGTATATCCGTGAGAGGGACCCCCAAACCTCCTACGACATCCTTATGGAAGACCTCTGGACCAAGTTCAGGGTCCTCGTTGAGGAAGCAAGGGACCTTAACTATGTGGACCTTCTCATAGACGAAGCACGGGGCAAAAGGCGGGAGGATGCCCACAGGGGCAGGATAATGACCGACGTTTTGAAAAAGCTCCCCGAAAATCTTCAAAACCTCATAGTTGAGTTCAAAGACTCCAGCGCCATCCACATCCCGCCCACCGACAGAAAGGAGATCCTCAAAGCCATCTCAAAGCTTCAGGACTGGATGAAGGACTACATAAAGCAGATGAGCTACTTAGATATGATTGAAAGGGACATCGCCTTTGCGAGGCACTTTTTGCCCAAGACACTTGAGGTGGACATAGAGCACAGGGGCTTTCTGGTCTTCCTGTTTAAAGGTTGGGAGGAACAAAGTCAGGCTTCATCCTCTTTAAGAAAGAAGGAGCTTCAGGAGGAAGAGCTTTCCGAACTTGATAGGAAGTATAGGAAAGAGCACGGACTTACGGAGGAAGAGTTTAAGAAATACAGAACCCTGATGAGGAGCATACTGCCGTATGTAGAGCACTTTAAGAGGAAGTTTGACAACCTCCTACCCCAAGAGGAGGAACTCTTCAGCGGAGGGCACCTATACGGAAAGCGTCTGAACTTTAAAAGGATTCCCACCGAGGTTCCCATAAAGAGGGGGCGCATCTTCGCCAGAAGGGAGGTGCCGGAGCGCAAGGAACTCGCCTTTGAACTGCTTATAGATGTATCTGCCTCTATGAAGAAGGAGGAAAAGATCCTAAACGCCGTCAGATCCCTTCTGCTTGTCTCGGAGGTTCTTGAGAAACTTGGGATGCCCTTTTCCATAAAGGTCTTTAACGACAACGTATACGAGCTTAAGGACTTTCCCGAAGACTACAGAACCGTAAAAGCCCGCATCCTTGAACTCCTCTCCGAGGTGGGAGGAGGAACGGATTTGGGAAAAGCCCTCGGTGTGGGTCTTGAAAGCCTTGAGATCTTTACAAAGAAAACCGGCAGAAAGGGAATAATGATAGTCTTTACCGACGGGGAACCCACCCGTGGACTTAAGGGGGAAAACCTAAAGAGCTTCGTCCTTCAGGTTAAACAGAAGATGCCTGTGGTGGGCATAGGTGTCGGACCTGCAACCCCCATGGTCAAGGAGTTCTTTGACAGAACGGGCATAAGCGTTGATGACATTTCCAAACTCCCTTCCGCCTTTTCCTTTATAGTGGAAAACCAGCTCAGAAGGTTGATTTCCCTGAGCTGAGGGCTTAACTTTTTCCTGTGAACCTTTTGTGGTTACAGGGTCTAACCTGCAACGGAAACACCCAATCCTTCCTGTGTTCCGAAGATCCGCCCGTCCATAAGGTCCTTGAAGGCTTTAACCTACTTTTTCATCCCGCCTTGACCTACAACAGGGATGTAGAAGAGGTTCTGGATAGTCTCCTGAGCGATAGAGAGAAGCTAGATGTATTCATCTTTGAGGGGGCTGTCTCCGACGACGTTCTTTATAAGGAGATGACTCTCAAAGAAACGGTAAGGGAGTTAGCCCAAAGGGCTGAGTTCGTAATCGCCTTGGGAAGCTGTGCGGTCTACGGGAACATCCCTGCTCTCTTTAGGGAGGACATCAGCGGTCTGCTTTACAGGTTCAAAGTGAAGGGCGGAGCCTTGGGAGAGGACTTTGGCAAACCCGTTATAAACCTTTCGGGCTGTCCCGTTCACCCCTCTTGGCTGGCATACGTCCTTGACACTATACTGCGGGGCGGGGAGATACCCCTTGATGAGTGGGGCAGACCCAAGGAGCTTTACGCTTACCTGACCCACCACGGATGCATAAGGAACGAATACTTTGAGTGGAAAGTAGAAGCAAAGGAATTCGGAACAAAGGAAGGATGCCTCTTTTACTACCTCGGGTGCAGGGGACCTATGACCCACTCTTCTTGTAACCGTATACTCTGGAACGGTGTGAGCTCAAAGACAAGAGCAGGGTTGCCCTGCTTCGGATGTACCGAGTATGACTTTCCCCGAGTAAACCTCTTTAAGACCTTTCACGTTATGGGTCTGCCCGAGGAGCTTCCCCTCGGTGTTTCCAAAAGGGGATACATACTTCTTTCGGGTATAGCAAAGACCTTTGCACCTCAGAGACTCAAGGAAAAGCTCATTGATGAAGGTAACCGAAAAACTCCTCACAAGGCTTGAGGGAGAGGTCAGGTTAAAACTCATCTGGAAGGACGGGAAGATAAAGGATGCTTTTGTAACCGTTCCCTACTTTCGGGGCTTTGAGAAGGTACTGGAGGGAAGACCCGTTCTTGATGCTCTTGTTATAACCCCGAGGATATGCGGTATATGCAACCATGCACACCTTATGGCTGCGGTAAAAGCCATAGAAGACCTTTACAAAAACAACTCCCTTGAGCTTTCCATAAGCCGAAAAGCGGATACACTCCGTAAGGTTACCCTCTTTGCTGAGATGATCCAAAACCACATAAGGTGGTTCTACCTCTATCTGATGCCAGATCTGATAAAGCTTGATAGGTCTCTCATGGAGGACTTTGAACCTCTTAAGGGCAAAAACTGGAGAAAAGGTCTTGAGATAAGTAACAAGGCAGTCAAAGTTATAGCCCTCTTCGGAGGGCAGTGGCCCCACACTTCTTATGCCCTCCCCGGAGGTGTAGCCTGCGACCCCACCAACTACGAAGTAGGTAAAGCCGTGGCTCTTTTGAGGGAGATACTTGACTTTTTCAAGGAAACCCTGCTCGGGATGGATCCCGAGGAATACGTATCCTCCCGAAGGCTCCCGTCAAACATCTCGGGTGACCTCGGAAAGTTTTTGGAAGTGTGTAGCGATATGGGGCTTGATAAGGAAGGAAAAAGCTACGGGCGCTTTGTGGCGGGTGGCAAGATAGAACCTTGCTTCATAGGGGGGACCTACTCCAAAAAGCTGTGCAAGTTTGATCCGAAGAAGGTTAAAGAGTTGGAAGACTACACCTTTACATCGGGCAACGGTAAAGCTTACAGCTGGGCAAAGACCGTGCGCTACAACGGTCTGCCTTACGAAACG
>WFYH01000092.1 GCA_015490215.1 Aquificaceae bacterium | reverse complement strand
AGCCAGAAGGTTTGTTCTCGTCAAGCTCGTGGAAGGTGAAGTAGGGAGTTTTGGTTTCCTCCAAGATTTCCTCTATGAGGGAGTATATGGGTGCGTCGTGTCCGCAACGGAAGGAAGAAAGGTCAATTCCCGCAAGGTTTGGATGCCTTGCTGTGTATTTCGCCGCCCAGACCTTCATTGAAGAGTTCTCGCTGTAGCACTTCTTCCAGACATCTCTTATATCAAGGGGATGCTCAATTCTCCCCTCCCCTATGTCCTTACCGAAGACCTTGTAAAGGGTCTCTTCGTCCCTGGGAAGACTGTCTATAGTAAAGACGGGATATCCCCTCTTGTTTATCTCGTCCAATATCTCGTGGTTTATTCCGGGGTCGTTGTGGTAGGGTCTTCCTAAAAGTACCACTCCCACCTTTCCTTCTTCCTCAAGCCTTCTGAGGACCTCCTTAGCTTTGCTCTGGAGAGTTTCCCTGTATTCACGCAGAGCCTTAAAGCCAAGCCTTACGGCTTCCCTGTTTTCTTCCTTCGTTATTCCCCAAAGGGGATTGAAGACCTTGTAGAGCTGCCTCTCAAGGAGCTCTTCATCTTCAAAGTCCAGAACCGGGTCAAGGTAGAGGACTCCCTTTTCTTTGAACTCGTCTCTTTCTTTCGTGAAGCTCGCCTTTACCACCTCAGGGGTTGCAGAGACCGTGGGACAAGCCCAGTGCCCCTCAGCCTTGTAAATCTCTCCCGGTAGAGTTCTCACGCAGGGGAAGAAGATAAGGTTAATTCCCTCTTTCTCAAAAAGGAGGTTATGGACGTGAGCTATCGCCACCTTGGAGGGGAAGCAGGGGTCTATGGAGCCTCTTTTTGAGCCTCTCCTGTAGAGCTCCTCGCTCGTGAAGTCCGAAAAGACCACCTTCCTAACACCGAGAGCCTCAAAGTAGGTTCTGAAGAAGGGAGCCAAGGAGTAAGTGTTCAGAACTCTCGGTATCCCCACAACGGTGTTCTTAAGAGCTTCCAGCTTTTTCTTCCTAAATAGATTTATAAATTTATTGTTCTTGATTACCTGCGGTGGCTTGTAGGACTTAAAGAGTAGCTTGTTGGCAATTTCCACGAAGTTGGGGTATCTTTCCTTTAGCTTATTCCTGCTCGCCACGAGCTTCTTTAGGGCTTCCTTGCTTTCCACCTCCCCCTTGTCGCAGGTGGCTATTATGTAGCGCTTCTTATCGCCGTTGACTTTGAGGTCTATGAAGGTTCTTATGCAGAGGTTTTTACAAAAGTAGCACCGAGTCTCCTCTCCCCTTATGGTCTCATAATCTATTTTGTCAAGGTTCTCAAAGCCTATAAAGTTTGTCATCGCTCAACCTCCCCTCAAGGCTTCAGCCGCGAGCCTGTCCGCCTCCTTGTTTTCCTCCCTCGGAATCCACTCGTAAGAGACTCTTTTAAAGGAACGCTCAAGCTCCTTGGCCTTTTCGTAAAGCTTTTTTAAGGTAGGGTCGTGCACCTTATACTCTCCCCTCATTTGCTTTATAACAAGCTGGCTGTCTCCCTTTACGGTCAGCTCACTGACTCCCAACTTCTTTGCGAGCATCAATCCCGCTATGAGTGCGTAATACTCCGCCTGGTTGCTCGTTCCCTTTCCTATTTCTTTCTTGAGCTTGTAGGTTTTTGTAGGAGTTTTCAGAACCACGCCTATAGCCCTCCTCCCCGGGTTTCCGGAAGAAGCCCCGTCAAAGTAGAGCGTAGCTTTCACGTAGAGCCTCCATCTTTCTCTTTGCCTCTAAAGCCGCCCCTATAGCTCCCGCCACGCTTCCCATAGGGTGAACGTAAACTTTCGCCTCGGGAACCTTTGACTTTATGTAGTCAAGTTGAGCTTTCACGACCGCAAGGTTCTTGTGGGTTCCTCCTTGAAGGACAAAGACTTTACCGAGCTTTCTGAGGTTAGGTTCCTGAACCACGTAGAGCCAGACGTTTAGGGGGAGAACCTTCGCCAGTCCCGCCATTATCTCTTCCGCGGTCCATCCCAGTTGCTGGAAGTTCACTATGTCCGCCTCCAAGAAGACGGCACAACCGAAGTT
>WFYH01000091.1 GCA_015490215.1 Aquificaceae bacterium | reverse complement strand
AGAGATAAAGGAGCTAATAAAACCCCTGACCAAGTGGGTGAGGAAAGTATCAGCTGATGGGAAACAGACACCTGACGTGTGGGGTCCTAAGGACTTTGAAATATTCCCTGTGGAGTGAGGAAAAGAAAATCGCCATGGTTAAGGTAGCCTTTTGCACCCTTGGGTGTAGGATGAACCGTTTTGATACGGATCTTATGCGTTCAAGGTTCATAGAATCCGGCTATGAGGTTGTCCCCTTTGAAGAAGAGGCGGACGTATACGTTATAAACACGTGCACAGTAACCGTAGGTGGAGATAGGTCTTCCCGCCAAGCCATATATCAGGCAAAGAGAAAAAACCCGCAGGCGGTGGTGGTAGCCACGGGCTGTTATGCTCAGGTTAGTCCCCAAGAGCTTGCAAAACTCAAAGAGGTAGACCTTGTGGTAGGTAACACCCACAAGGCGGAGATCCTAAAGCTCGTTGAGGAGTTTCTCCAAGAGAAAAGGAAGGGTGTTTTTGTAGGTGAGATCTTCAGACAGAAAGATCTGAAGCACTTTGAAAGCGTTCTTTACTTTGAAGAATCAAGACCCTTCATAAAGGTTCAGGAGGGTTGTAATAAGTTTTGCACCTTCTGTGTTATACCCTTTGCCCGAGGCAAGGTAAGAAGCGCCCCCCCTGATAAGATCGTTCAGCAGGTCAGAAGGATAGCAACCCAAGGCTTTCAGGAGATCGTCCTCACGGGTACCCAGCTTTCCCAATACGGTTGGGACATGGGGACCACCTTGGCAAGCCTTCTGAAGGAACTTATCAGGATAGAGGGTATAGAGATAATAAGGCTTTCTTCCCTTCACATGACGGAGATAGACAAAGAGCTTTTGGATCTGCTCCTCGGTGAGGAAAAAATAGCACCCCACTTTCACCTTTCCCTGCAGAGTGGTTGCGACAGGATACTTGAGCTTATGGGAAGGGGCTACACCGCAGGTGAGTATGCGGAGCTTGTGGAAAGGATAGTAAAGAGCAGACCCGAAACCGCTATAGGCACCGACGTTATAGTGGGCTTTCCCACAGAAACGGACGAGGACTTTGAGGAGACATTCCGATTCCTTGAAAGGCTTCCTATCGCCTACATGCACATATTCCCTTATTCGGATAGACCCTACGCAAAGGCAAGTTCCCTGAAACCCAAAGTTCCCGAAAGGGTGAAGAAGGAAAGGGTAAGGATTCTAAAAGATTTGGACCTAAAGAAAAGACAGGAGTTTTTTGAGAAGAACAAAAGGAAACAGCTCAGAGCCACCGTGTTGGGGGACGGAAGGCTCCTTACAGAAAACTACATATACCTTGAAAGGAATGCGGATGCCCCGCCCGGCAGGGTCATCAGAGTCCTGATCTCTTAGGAAGAGGAGCACTTTTTCAGCTCAAGAAGAAGATCGTAAACTATCCTGATGGGAATATTCAGAGCCTGCTCAGCTTGGCGATCGGAAAGCTCTTCCAAGGTTCTGAAGTAGTGATAAAGCTCAAAGATTTCCGACAGACAGCAGTAGAGTTCCCTTTCAAGGTCTTCAAGCTCCTCTTTTACCTGCTTCCTTTCCTCCTCAGACTTAAGGTTTTCATAGGTTTCCCTGTTGGCTTTTATACCCTCCAAAAGGTCAAGGACGTAAGAGGTGACCTTTTTGTGGTAGTCCTCTATCTTTTCGGAGAGTATACCCTCAACCTTCTTTTCTTCCTCTTGAGCAAGCCTTTTGTAGATCTCCTTAAGCTCCGCATGTTCTTTAATCTTTTCAAGGCAGGGACCTACGCATTCAATAATCGTTCTCTTCTTAGCGCTCATGCTTTTATCCCCCTTTTATAACATAGGTTCAGAGTGCCTCCGAGTCCACAATTACGGTTACAGGACCCCAGTTTTTTATGTAAACCTCCATCATCGCACCGAATATGCCTGTTTCCACCTTAAGACCCGTCTTCTTAAATTCCTCCACGAAAAGTTCGTATAGCTCCTTAGCTCTGGTGGGTTCCTCCGCCTCCTCAAAGCTGGGTCTTCGCCCCTTTTTTACATTCGCATACAGGGTAAATTGGGAGATGATGAGAACCTCTCCACCTATATCAAGCAGGGAGTGCTGAAATTTACCCCTTTCGTCTTCAAAGATTCTCAGATTGGCTATCTTTTTGACAAGCTTTTGAATATCCTCGTAAGTATCCCCTTTCTTTACACCGAGCAGTATGTTTAACCCTTTTCCTATACTACCTACAACCTCGCCGTCCACCTTGACATGGGACTCAAGAACCCTTTGAATAACCGCCCTCATCGGACCTTCCAGATTATAACCCACCCCCTATCGTCTGCGGTTATGAGCTTCCTTCCGTCAGGGGAAAATCTGAGCCTCACTATTGCCCCCTTGTGACCTTTAAGAACTGCCACAGGCTTCCAGTTTTTCGTGCTCCAGAGTTTAACTTTGCCGTCAAAACCTGCGGTTGCTATTAGGTTGCCCCTCGGTGAGTAGTGGACCGTGTAAACAGCCCCCTCGTGAGCCTTGAACTTTTTGACTATCTTGAGCCTTTTGACGTCCCAAACTATTACGTAACCGTCGTTGCCCACGGATACAAGCCTTCTCCCGTCGGGGGAAAAGGAAAGATCGTAGACGTAATCCTTGTGACCTTTGAGAACTATTGACCTTCTGTCGCTATACCAGATGCGAACCGTGTTGTCCTTACTTGCGGAGGCAAATATGTCCTCGGTGGGGGAGAAATCCACCGAGTAAACCCACCCCTCGTGTCCTTTAAACCTGCCCAAGAGCTTCCACTCAACCGCATCCCAAAGCCTGATTTCCCACATATCATCTCCGGAAGCCAACCTCCTTCCGTGCCTTGAGAAAGCCAAAGCCCTAACGTATTCGTCGTGGTCCCTCAGAACCTTTACCAGCTTGCCTAAAGGAAGCCTCCAGATTCTTATAACCTTATCGTCCCCCGCGGAGGCTATAAAGCCCCTTTTGTTTATGGCTACGGAAAGAACCTGTCCTATATGGCTTTTTATCTCAAGAATCTTCTTGCCCTGCAGATTCCAAACCCTTATGTAGCCGTCATCTCCGCAGGTTACAAAGAACTTCCCCGCAAGGTCTATGTCCCTGACCGCTCCGTCGTGAGCCTTTATAACCGTCTGAGGAAAAGCTACCCATAGAGCCACCAGAAGCACCCAAACGAACCTCCCCATCTCTTATCTCCTATAACCGAGGCGCTTCCTCCTTGCCCCGGTGCCGGGCTACTTATACCCCGCCGTTTTCGGAAGGTGACCACGGTCCCGGCAGGCGGCATTTGGTCACCCGCCACTTACTCCGAAACTAATTTAAGTGTAAACTTTTCTCTGCTGGAGGTTGCGATTATGGAAAAGAGGATAACCACCCCCTTGAGCGATGAAGTGGTAGAAAATCTCAGGGCGGGAGACAAGGTTCTGATAACGGGCTACATATACACCGCAAGGGACGCCGCCCACAAGAGGATGGTGGAGAGCCTAAAAAGGGGGGAAAGCCTCCCTATAGATGTGAAAGGTCAGGTGATATACTACGTCGGTCCAACGCCCCCTAAAGAGGGTCAAGTAATAGGC
>WFYH01000090.1 GCA_015490215.1 Aquificaceae bacterium | reverse complement strand
TCCCCGGCCCCATATCCGGATATGAGCTTCTTAAGATAATGAGGGAGCAAGCTAAGAGCTTCGGCGCCCAATTTGTAAGGGGTAAGGTTATAGCTACGGATTTTTCCGACGAGATAAAAAAGGTCTTTACTATAGACGGACGAGAGTTCAGAGGAAAGGCGGTTATAGTTGCTTCGGGTGCAATGGAGAGGGCTAACAAGTTTAAAGGAGAGGAGGAGTTCCTCGGCAGGGGAGTGTCCTACTGCGGTGTATGTGATGCTGCCTTCTTCCAAGACCAGCCGGTTGCGGTAATAGGCGAAGATGACTACGGCATAGAAGAGGCGGAGTTTATAGCCCGTTTTGCCAGCAAGGTGTACTTTGTTGTCCCCGGAAGGAGGATAAAAGCCCCTCAGGACGTGATTGAGGAGTTTGAAAAGCTGAAAAACGTGGAGATCCTACTCAGACATAGGGTTTTGGAAATAGTGGGTGATCAGGTCGTTAAAGGATTGAAGGTGAAAGATTTAGGAAGTCAGGAGGAGAAACTCCTTGAGGTTAACGGTGTCTTTATCTTCCTCGGTGGAACCAAACCTTCAGTAGACTTTTTAATGGGTCAGGTGGAGATGACCGAAGGCAACTGCATAGTGGTAAACGAAGAGATGATGACTTCGGTTCCGGGGGTTTTTGCCGCCGGGGATGTCCTCTGCACTAACATAAAGCAGGCGGTTATCGCGGCCGCCGACGGGTGCAAAGCTGCCTTGGCTGTGGATAAATTTATAAACAAGAAGGCAAAGATAACTTCCCAATGGTGAAAAGGTTTCTGTTGTTCCTTGCACCTGTTCTGCTTTTCGGTTGCGGGATAATGGTTGAAACCAGAAAAGTCTCGGACTGCACCGTGACTGATGACCCGACAGGAAAGTTTGGAAAGCTCAACGTCGTTTGTAGTGATCTTAAGCTCTCCATCCTTTACGACAACATACCCGACGGCAGGGACCCTCTGATACTCAAGGTCGTCCATCGGGAAGCTAAAAAGCTTGAGGAGGAATATAAGGAACCCTATACGGTTCTCGTGGGCGGAGAGGTGCTTGAAGGATGGGCTTACAAGGAAGTGTGGAGCATAGGAAGGTATACTTTGGAAGGATTTGAGTATTTTGTAAACGGCGGAACAGCCTGCTATGAAGAAGAAGAGGGCTACAGCATAGTTCTGGTAAAGGAAGGAAAGAGAATAACCCTCGCCAAGTTCTATCAAGAGGATACCGACTGCGGAGGAGCTTAGAGTCTATCTCTCCCAAATCTTGGAAAAGTCAATAGATATGGGGGAATCTTCTAAAGGAAGTTCAAGGGCGTCTGTTGTCACATTCCTAAGCTTTATATTGATGTTGACATAGATGACGATACCTATGAAATAGAAGCTAGGTAAGAGGGAGGAGAAGAAGCCCGAAATTCCTCTGTTTGAGGAACATCCGTGGCTCAGGGAAAAGGTCACATATGACCCCAAACGCAATATCCTGAGCGGATACGATGGGTGTTATTACCTTGAGATTGATTTTGACAGAAGGGTCATAAGGGGAAGAAAGCTAGGAGTGCTTGAGGTTTTTGAGAACGGCACGATTCAGTTCAGAGATGGAGAAAACTACAAGGACGCTGTGGAAGACGTGGAGACCGCAAAAGAAAGATACTGTCCGTTGGACAGTAGGATAGAGTAGGACTACGACGAGCTGCGGCGTAATTGGGAGAACGCATCTACTCTTGAGGGGCCGGTGGAAGTTGTAAAGAAGCAAGGGGATAAGGACAAAAACTTATACTTTCTCGTAGTCTACGAGCCGGATACTATGTTTTTCAAAGAGCTTGACAAGGATACTCTTAAGGAGCTTTACAGGCTAATTGGGAAGTGGGTACCTGAGAGGGATACCGGAAAGAACACAGATACCAAAGACAGAAAGAAAAAAAGCACAATAGAGGCATGAGCCCGTAGGTGAAAGATGTGAATTTGAATTAAAGAGAGGACTTGTGCCTCCCACCCGCCCTGCGAACAGGGCAGGCTTGGGCATGGGCGCCGGGAGTGCACCCTGAGATGCTTTTGTCACGCTCCTCTCTGTCCTTCTAAAACTTCACCTTCATCGTCTTTTGATAATATTGAAGGTAAGCGTCTCACATGTCCTCTCTGTCTTTCTAAAACAAGCAGGGTGGACATAAAGTATGCCCACGATCTATCCCGCCTCCCGTGTCCTCTCTGTCTTTCTAAAACGCGAGGCCGTAAACCCTCTTTCAAGTTCCCACTATAGTCTCCCGTGTCCTCTCTGTCTTTCTAAAACATTATCTCAGCTTCCCAGTAAGATTTCTCAACATCGTCCTCCTCCCGTGTCCTCTCTGTCTTTCTAAAACTCTTTTTCGTTTCTTCGCTGTCTTTTTCTGCAGTTCCCTTAAACTCACTCCCGTGTCCTCTCTGTCTTTCTA
>WFYH01000089.1 GCA_015490215.1 Aquificaceae bacterium | reverse complement strand
TTAATAGACCTTAAATTTGCCGCAGGGGGCATAGTGGACGGTGAGTTCTTGGTTCAGTATCTGCTCATAAAGGAGGGGATAAGAGAGACTTCCATGATAGGTGGGTTTGAAAAGCTGATAGGTAGATACTCCTTTTTGAGGGATGCTTACGAGTGCTTTATGTTCCTTAGGCTTGTTGAAACCCACCTGCGCCTTACAAAGGAAAGAGGCACATCAATTCTGAGGTATGAGGACTTTCCGAGACTTGCCAAATCTCTGAAAATGTCCCCCGAAGAATTTGAGGACGAACTCAGGAAGAGCATGAAAACCCTTAGGGAGACTTTCTTAGAGTTTCTGGGGTAAGCTTCTCTCTCCCTTTACCCTCCAGAATTCTTAACTTTGCCCGCTCTACCGCTAAGGCGCCGTCGGGAACGTCCTTGGTAATAACCGACCCACCGGCTACGTAGGCAAGCTTACCTATCCTTACGGGAGCTACCAAAAGGGAGTTGCTTCCCACAAAGGCACCTTCTTCTATTACGGTGGGATGTTTCTTTTTCCCATCATAGTTGGCGGTAACCGCTCCGGCTCCTATGTTGGCACCGTCCCTCACCTGAGCGTCTCCTATATAGCTCAAGTGTTTTGCCTTTACCTCCTTACCCAAGGAACTTTTCTTAACCTCAACGAAGTTACCCACATGGGAACCTGACCCTATCGTGCTGTTTTCCCTCACCCTTGCAAAGGGTCCCACTACCGCTTCCTCTTCTATGCGGGAGTCAGATATATATGAGTAAGCTTCCACCTTTGCCCCTTTCCCCACGTGGACGTTTTCCAGAATTGCCCCCGGACCTATGACAGCTCCTTCCTCCACCTTGGTTTTTCCCTTAAGCATCGCTCCTTGGAATATTTCAACTTCCCTTGACAGCTCTACGTCCGGTTCTATCCAAACGCTCTCGGGGCTGTGGACGGTCACACCCCTTTCCGCCCAGAACCTAATTATCTTTAGCCTCATTATGTTTTCCGCAAAAGCAAGTTCCCAACGGGTGTTGACCCCGAGCACCTCGGTGGAATCCGAAGCCATAAAGCTCCTTATCTCATAGCCCTTTTCAACCATATAGGAGACCGCTTCGGTCAGGTAGAGCTCTCCCGTCTTTTCGCTGGGCTTTATCTTAAAGAGAGCCTCCAGCAGGTAGGGGGCGTAAAAAACGTAAAGCCCACCGTTTACTTCCTTTATGTTCCTCTCTTGGGGTGATGCATCCTTTTCCTCTACTATTTTTAAGATCCTATCCGTTCCTTCCTCTTTGAGGATCCTCCCATAGCCTGTGGGATCCTGAAGCCAAGCGGTCAGTATAACCCCACCGAGCTTTATCTTTTCATACTCCTCCACGAGGTGTATGAACCGTTGCATGTTTTTGATAGTTTCCGCGCTCACTAGGGGCGAATCACCGTTGACTATAAGGATATAGTCCTCGTAAGTTCTCCAAAAGTCCACCGATGCCAAGACCGCATCGGCAGTTCCTCCCTTCGGATTTTCTTGGTGGAAATACTTCACCGAATCCCCTACTACTTTCTTTACCTCCTCCGCTTTGTGCCCCACTACAACGGCTATGTCTTCCAGTCCTGCTCTGCGAAGGGTGCTTAGGATATACCAGATCATCGGCTTTCCCAATATCTCGTGGAGGACTTTAGGCTTGTCGCTTTTGAAACGTGTCCCCAAACCAGCCGCCAAAACGATTGCTTTCATTTTTCACCCCCTTGCGTCCCTTGCTACCCCCCTCTTGGAGCTTTGGATAAAGTCTATGAGCATCTTTATATCCTCATTATCGGGAAACTCCTCTTCAAGCTTTGCTATTGCCTCCCTTTTGAGCAGGTTACTTCTAAAAAGGAGTTTATAGGCTCTCTTGATTGCGGATATCCTATCCTTTGAAAAACCTCTCCTCTCAAGCCCCACCGAGTTTACACCGTAGAGGTGGGCGTGCTGTCCCGAAGCCCTCGTGAAAGGTGGAATATCCAAAGAGACACCCGTAAGTCCCCCCACCATAGCGTAGGCTCCGACCCTTGCCCATTGGTGGACTGCGGAAAGACCTCCTATAAAGGCGTAATCTCCTACCTCCGCATGTCCGCCGAGGGTGGCGCAGTTAGCCATTATTACACCTTTACCGACTATGCAGTCGTGGGCTACGTGCGAATAAGCCATCAACATGCTCTCGTCCCCTATCACGGTTTTCCCTTTATCAAACTCTGTTCCCCTGTGAATGGTGACATACTCCCTTATTATCACCTTGCTACCGATGACCACCTCGCAACCTTCACCTTTGTATTTAAGATGCTGAGGATCTTCCCCTATTATCGCACCGTCGTAAATTGTGCATCCCTCTCCTATGGTTACCTTTCCTCTTATAGTTACTCTGTTGCCTATTTTGGTTCCTCTTCCTATCCTTACCTTTCCTGAGATCACACAGTAGGCACCTATCTGGACACCTTCCTCAAGCTCAACCTCTCCTTCCAAAAGGCTTGTAGGGTGGATTAACATAGCATCCTCCTGAGGGTGTCTAAGGCTATCTGGCAGGAGGCAAGGCGGTTCAGGTTCCTGCCAAAACCAAAGATGTATTCACTAACTTCAGTTGTGTCTTTTAGATAAACCCCTATGTATGTAAGTCCCTCTGGTTTGTTTACCGACCCTCCCGGGCCAGCTATTCCCGTTATGGCTATACCTGCATCGGTTCCGAACTTTTTTCTAAGTCCCTCTAACATCTCAAGGCATGTTTGATGGGAAACCGCACCAAACCTCTTCAGGGTTTCCTCCTTAACGTTCAGAAGTTTTCTCTTCAGCTCGTTAGAGTAGACTATCACACCTCCCATAAAGTAGGCAGAACTTCCGGGCACGTTTACCACCTTTGCACCCAAAAGCCCTCCCGTGCAACTCTCCGCCACGCTCAATGTGTAACCTTTCTCTTTCAAGAGCTTGCCTACCACTTCCTCTAAACTTTCCCCTTCCGAATAAACCGCCTCGCCAAGGATCTTTTTAGCCTTTTCCTTTTCTGCTTCAGAAGAAAACACCATATCCACACATACCCCTTCTACTTTCATATCAAAGGTTAATCCCGCAAGGAGATCTTTTAGTTTCTTTTCTTCAGGGAGAACGATCCTGAGGATGTTCCCTTCTTTCTTCTCCTCCCAAAGGCAAACCTTACAAGTCATCTTTGGGATTTTTATTCTACCCGAGTTGGGGTTTTAGGTTTAAGAGCTAAAGAGGGGGAGGTCGTCTAATGCATATGGAGGTTAACTCATATCATGCAGAGCTTTAGATTGGTATAATTTCCAGTACAAGAAGAGAACATGCGGAGTGTGGCTTTGTTTTTAATCTTAGGGATTTTCGTCACCTTCGCTCAAACACAAAGGTTAATAGTTGATAAGGCAGGCGATATATCGGAAAAGCTCGTCCTAAGGTTTTTAGAAACTGTTGATTTCTACAGGATTCCTATTGAGGTGACAAACAAGAATGTAGCCGAAATCTATGAAGCCATATTCACACAAGGTGAAGAAGTGATAAAAAACTATATGCTGTCGGCTAAGCTTGAAACATTGACCATAGTGTATAGAGAAGAAGAAATCTATACTATAATTACATACACAAATCCTGCAGAAGATTTTGCCTCACATACATGTTTTGTCCCATTACTTGCTGATGAGGAGGATACAGTAAAAGGAATAATATCTTGCGTTTTGAAAGGTCTATATGAACTTGGAAGATTTAACCCAGAAAAACGAAAGTTATGAAGTCGGCACACCTTATTTTTATCATCTTCTTGCTTTTTGTTTCATGTGCTAAAAACCCAAAGGAAGCTCAAAAATCTAAAAGGATGTCCGAAGAAGAATATAAGGTATTAATTGCAAAACAAGAATTTTTAAAAGGAATTCCTACAAGTAATATATGGAATGTTAAAGAAAATGAAAAGCAAATATTCATATATACTCCTTCTCCTAAAGAAGGAACAGTTTTTATAATTAAGCTATTCCACGATTTGGAAAGAGTTATCTATGTTGAGGCTTCTTCAGACATGCTTAATTTTAGGTATATAGCAGTTGAAAACTACGACTATTTCGTAGACCCCTTCGCAAATGAACTCCTTTACCTTATAAAGG
>WFYH01000088.1 GCA_015490215.1 Aquificaceae bacterium | reverse complement strand
TTTGAAAAGCTCCCTTTGGGTTTGGGGAAACTGCCCGGGGATATAGTGGTAAAGAGGGACAACTTCGTATTTTACTTTCCCATAGTTACCTCTTTGATCCTGAGCATCGTCCTTACCCTTCTCCTGAACCTACTTTTTTCGCTAAAGAAGTAGTTTTTCTTTTCTTGTAGATCTTGGACATAACCCCGTTGACGAACTTGGCAGCTTTCCTATCCGCATACTTCTTGACGAGGTCTATGTAGTCGTTGAAAGCTCTGCCCGGATCGGGAGGGTTCATAAACAGAAGCTCCGCTACCCCGAGCCTGAGAGCGTTCCTTTCTATATAGCCGAGCCTGTCTATGCTCCAGTCCTCAAGATGTTCCGAGATTAGGGAGTCTACGTAGGTTATGTTCTCGGAGGTAGTGTTTATAAGCTCCTTCAGGTAATCCAGCATCTCCTTCTTTTTGACCTTGCGCTCTTGGATTACCTCTTCGGTTATCTTCTCAAGGGAGTCTCCCCTTATATCCCACCTGTAAAGAATTTCAAGGGCATGCTCCCGAGCCTTCTTTCTGAACCTCATGGGGAAAGCTCTTTAAAGAGGTTCGCCATCTCTATGGCGGACAGGGCGGCTTCCCAGCCCTTGTTACCCATCTTGGTTCCTGCCCTTTCCACCGCTTGCTCAAGGGTGTCTGCAGTAATCACACCGAAGGCTACGGGCTTTGCGAACTCTATGGAGATGTTAGCCAACCCTTTGGACACTTCGGAAGCTATATACTCAAAATGGGGAGTATTACCCCTTATCAAGACACCCAAAGCGATAACTGCATCAATATCATTCCTTTCTATCACTTTCCTTACCGCAACCGGTATCTCCCACGAACCGGGAACACGGACGATTTCTATATTCTCTTTTGAACCGCCGTGCCTGAGAATGCAGTCAACGGCACCCTCCACAAGGCGATCTACCAACATGTGATTAAATCTTGAAGCCACTATGCAGAATCTGAGACCTTCCGCAGAAAGCTTACCCTCAAAAGTCTTCATGATTTAGATATATTAACCTCTTCTTCCTCTCCTTGCGGACATTTGTTTATCATTACTTTTCGGAATGAGGGTGAAGGTGGAAAGAACCGACATAAAAGACGAGGCGACCATTAAAAGGATTTTGGAAGAAAGAGGTTACAGAGTCTACACTTGGGAGGATCCGCCGGGCACTTACTATCCGGTTCATACCCACCCTGACAGGGAAGTCAGATGGGTGGTAAAGGGCGAAGTTACTATAGGTGCGGAAGGAAAGGAGATAACCCTAAAGGAAGGTGACATGATAGAGCTGGAACCGGAAACTCCCCACTGGGCGAGAACAGAAAAGGGAGTCAGATACGTGTGCGGATCTAAGTGATACAATGGGAGAAAAGTGAGAGAAGAGGCGCTCAGAAAGATATTTTGGGACTTTTATGATTACATCCTCATGGACCCCTACCTTTCTTACTTCATACCCTCCTACAAGATGGTCAAAGACCTCATAGACAGGCAGGTGATGAACACCCTCGCCGTAGCTACGCTAATAGAAGAGGGAAAAACTGCGGAAGCCTTTGACAGGTGCTTGAGAATCGCAAAGGTGCATACCGATCTGCGTATACACGAAAGCTTTATGTATGAAAGCTTGGACTTCCTGCGGGAGAGGGTAAAAAAGTCTGCTGACTTTACCCTTGAGGGTGTTAAGCTCTTTTTAAAGTTCTTGGATATGATGGAAGAAGCGGTAGGAAAGGTAACCTCCCTTGAGTTGCTTGAAGAAGCCCTTGAGCTTTTAGAGGTGCAAACGGACTTTCAGCTCTACCACTACAGATGGCTTGAGGATTTGCGCCGATTTGTGAAGGACCCTAAGAGATTTAATCCCCCTGAGCTTGATCATACCGCCTGTGAACTGGGAAAGGCGATAGGAAGTGTAGCCTTTACCCTCAAAACCTACAACGCCCCGGAGCTTAAACTGAAGTTGGAGGTAGAGCACAAGGATCTTCACAACTACACCCGTATGTTTGTCTCCCTATACCGCCACGGTCAGTATCGCCAAGCCCTTGTGGTCCTTAGAAGCCTTTTGAGGTCCTCTTTAATCGTTTCCTCCCTGCTAAAGGATATTGAAAATTACTGGAAGGCTAACAAGGAAAAGATAATTCCCGAATTTCTCAGGGATGAATCCGAAAGCGGTGGTATTCTCTACCTGATAGTTGAACCAACATACAGGGATAACTCTACTTTGCAAGATGAACTCGCCAAACTCCTCAGGGAGTCCTTCGCCTCAGACAAAAACACCTTTGTATTTTCTATCCCCAACAGGGGAGTTTATTTTTACGTGGATAGGTCCGTGGGCAGGGAGGAGTCAAAGGCTTTAGCGGAAAGGTTAAAAGAGATCGTTCGCAGATTTGCTAAGGATATCAGACAAACCTATATGTCAATGGCGGAAGGTAACATCTTTTCGGTTGCCCTTTTGGAAACGGAAAGGCTGATAGCCCTTGACCCCCAAATCGTCAGAGAACTTCTCATCACCGTGGAAGCTACCCTCAAGAAAGAAGGCAATAGGAGCAAAGAACTTGCCACCTTTGTGGACTTTTCCACGAAGCTGGATGAACTTATCAAGTTTGCCACAAAGAGGGTATCCCTACGGAAAAGGGTGGTGGAAGCCTTAGAAGAAGCGGATATCCTACTTTTTGGGCACGAGATATGGGATCTCAAAAATGGCAAAATAAAGGGGGTAGAGCTTCTTGTCCGAATAAAGGACGGTAGCAAGGTAATGCCCGCTTACGAGGTCCTTCCCATAGTTGAAGAGGAGAATCTAAACGTTATGTTGGACAAAGCGGTTATAAACAAAGCCTTGTCCCTTTTGGATAGTATCCTTTCCGTATCGGAGAACGTTTTTTTAAACGTTTATCCTTCTTCTCTCAGCTCAAAAGAAGTGGTGACCCTTATAGACAAACTGGCAAGGTCCATAAGAGATAAAGGTGGGAGGCTTTTCTTGGAGCTTACCGAACACACCCTTTTCATAAATCGGGACATAATGGAGGACATAGAAGGGAACCTGATAGGTGTTGCCTTTGACGATTTCGGCTCCGGATACACCAACTTTGAGCTGGTGGGAAGTTTGGCGGAAAGAAGCAGGGCGGACATACTCAAGGTGGACGGGTCAATAGTCAAAGCTATAGACTCAAAGGTATACTACAGTATGGTGAAAAGCATCAGCAACTTTGCCAAAGAGAGCGGTTTGGGGATTATATACGAGTTTGTAGAGAATGAATCCATATTTAATAAGCTTGTGGATATAGCGGACTCCCTTGGGATGGAAGCATGGGGTCAAGGATGGCTCCTTTCAAAACCCAAAGAGATAGGATAGGGGTATGAAAAGGCAACTCTACAACCTGATAGGCTTTGCGGCTATAGTTCTTTTGGCGCTGGCGATAGTTATCTACAAACCTGTAAACCTCGGGCTTGATCTCAAGGGAGGGGTTTCCATAATTCTTGAACCCGACTACGACAGAGCCATTAAGCACGAATACGAAAGGACAGCTCGTTACTTGGAAGACCTGCTTCGGGACAGGGGTTTTAAGATCCTTGACGTTACAACCGACGGCAAATCGGTGGAGGTGGAATACCTTGAAGAGAGCGAGCTTCCCGCCCTAAAGGAGCTTATCAGAAAGAATTTTCCGGAGCTTCAACTGGTGGAAGAGAGAAAAGGTATCCTTAAGTTCACCTTTGCAAGCGCCTATCTGGATCAGTTCAAGAGGGACATAGTGGAGCAGACCATAGAAGTCCTCAGAAGCAGAATAGACAAACTTGGAGTTGCCCAGCCCGTGGTTACACGCCTCGGTGCCGACAGAGTTTTGATAGAGCTTCCCGGATTTTTGGATATAAACAGGGCAAAGAGGATTATAGGAAGCACCGCCTCCCTTGAGCTGAAGCTCGTGATAGACAGCTCTTTCTCCCGTGAGGAGCTTGAAAAGAAGCTTACTGACAACACGGAAATTCTGCCCTCAAGGGACGGAGGGGAATGGTTCCTCCTTGACAGAGTCCCCATCGTTTCAGGATCTGACCTCAAAACCGCCTACATATCTCAGGACGAATTCGGCAGACCGGCGGTAGGGTTTGAACTAAAAAGCGAAGCCGCCTCCAAGTTTGCCGAGTTTACCTCAAAGAACATAGGGAAAAGACTTGCCATAGTCTTAGAGGACAAGGTGGTGTCCGCACCGGTCATAAGAAGCAGAATCTCTGACAGGGGACAGATAACGGGTAACTTCACACCCGAAGAAGTTAGAGACCTTGCCCTCATACTCAGGACGGGATCCCTGCCGACCAGCGTGAAGATACTCCAAGAGAAGGTCATAGGTCCTTCCCTTGGAAGGGACGCCATAGAGCAAGGTATAAAGGCGGGTATTGCTGGCTTTATACTGCTGGTGGTCATAGTGGTAGCCCGCTACAAGACAGCCGGAGTTTCCGCCACGGTTTCCATCCTGATGAACGCGCTGCTCCTGTGGGCGGGGCTTGCAGGCTTGGGAGGAACCCTGACCCTCCCGGGTATTGCGGGGATAATCCTTAACATGGGCATAGCGGTGGACTCCAACGTTCTGATCTTTGAAAGGGTAAAGGAAGAACTCAGGCTCGGCAACACCCTCAGAAAAGCCATAGAGCTGGGCTACAAAAAAGCCATGAGTGCGGTTTGGGACACCCACATAACCCTTTTGGTAGCATCCCTTATACTCTTTCAGTTTGGAACTGGACCCGTTAAAGGATTTGCCACCACCTTAGCCATCGGAACCATAGCAAGCTTTATATCCAACGTTTATTACGCAAAGGTCTTTTTGGACTTCCTCGCCAAAAGAAGGTGGCTGAAGATCTGATATAATTCCACCTCATGAGGTTGGGGGTAAACATTGACCACGTTGCTACCGTAAGGCAGGCTCGTAGGACCTTTGAACCCAGCCCTGTGTTTGCAGCGCTCATAGCTCAGCAGGCGGGAGCAGATCAGATAACCCTCCACCTAAGGGAAGACAGGAGGCACATCCAAGACCGGGACCTTGAACTCATTAAAGAATTAGTGAACATTCCCGTTAACCTTGAAATGGCACCCGTAGAGGAAATGAGGCAGATAGCCCTGAGGGTAAAACCCGACAGGGTTACCCTAGTTCCCGAAAGAAGGGAAGAAATTACCACCGAGGGAGGTTTGGACGTTTCCTCCCTCATGGAACACCTGCGAGAGTTTATAAAGCCCTTCAAGGAGGAGGGGATAGAGGTTTCCTTTTTTGTAGATCCTCAGATAAAACAGATTGAAGCAAGCAAAGGTGTGGGAGCGGACGCCGTGGAACTCCACACGGGAACTTTTGCCAACCTTTGGAACGAGCACAAGTTTGATCAGGCGGAAATAGAACTTCAAAGGATTAGGGAAGCAGCGGAGCTGGCAAGGAATCTCGGTTTGAGGGTCTATGCGGGTCATGGTCTTACCTACCATAATGTAAAGGAAATTGTCAAACTTTCGGACGTTATAGAAGAGCTGAATATAGGACACTCCATAGTAGCCAATGCGGTTATTTTCGGTTTTGAAAGGGCGGTTAAGGAGATGATAAACCTTATCAGGAGTGGAAAGTGATGGTAAATAAGGCAGTTCTGCCGGTAGCGGGGTGGGGAACAAGATTTCTTCCAGCTACAAAAGCCATACCCAAGGAGATGTTTCCAATTATTGACAAGCCGGTGATCCAGTTTATTGTGGAAGAGCTCATAAGTGCGGGAATAGAAGATCTTGTCTTTGTAACCGGAAGGCACAAAAAGCCCCTTGAACACCACTTTGACATAAGCCCAGACCTTGAAGTGCACCTTGAACAAAATTCCAAAGATGAAGTCTTAAAGAGCATAAGGGAAATAAGTCACATGATAAACCCCATTTACGTAAAGCAAAAGGAGCAACTCGGTCTCGGACATGCGATACTTACAGCCTGCCCGGCTGTGGGTAATGAACCCTTTGTAGTGGCCCTCGGAGATGTCATCCTTGAAAGGGGATCTGAGAACTTGAAAGCGATGCTTGATATTTTCAGTAGGTTCAAAAACACCGTTGTAGCCCTCTTTGAGGTGGACTACGAGGAGACCCACAAATACGGAATAGCGAAGGTAAAGGAAATAGACAAAAACGTCTACTTGGTGGAAGACCTTGTAGAAAAGCCCAAACCCGAGGAGGCGCCCTCAAATTTGGCTGCGGTGGGAAGGTACATCTTTACCCCATCAATCTTTGAAACCCTTGAAAAGATAAAGCCCGGCAAGGGAGGCGAATACCAGCTTACCGACGCTATGAAACTTCTTCTTGAGAAGGAACCCATTTACGCTTACAAGGTGGAGGGTAAGGTATACGACACCGGGAACCCCTTGGATTATCTCAAGACGGTTATAGAGTTCGCTCTCAAGAGGGAAGATATAGGGGAAGAGTTAGAGCGGTTCCTTTTGGACATCCTCAGTAAACGAAGCCAACAGCTAAATATATCCTGAAGTTTTTAAAAACCTTATCCATTTCATCAACAGGCTTTGCTGCATCTACCCTGAAAAAGCCTGCTGGTGTGTTTAATCCTAAGGCAAAGCCTATATCCTGCTTCATGTTTTTAAAGTTTTCTGAAAATCTCTCTGCAACGTTTCCCGCACCCGTATATACACCCACCCAGAGGGGATCTCTTACGGCAAACAGAAGTTCAACCTGTCCGAAAACGAAGGTTCTCCCGCCCGTGGGAAACCCTATGCTTTCAAAGGAGTAACCCTTCATGTCCCTCAGCCCACCGAGGAAAAACCTATCAAATACAGGAGCTTCTTTTCCCACAGAGCCCGCAGAGAGCTTCATATCTATACTTAGACCCTTGGCTAATTCCCTTAAAAGGAAGGATCTAAACTCGTATTTAGGATAATTTTTGTCCCCTTCAACCTGTGAAAGGCGTAGGGATAGAAAGGTGGCGTTTTTGGGATTTAAAGGATTATCCTTCCTGTCGTAGGTAGCTATAAGACCTAATCGTTTCAGAGAGTATCTACCTTTATCAACTCCCTCAACGGTGTTTTCTACCAGAGAAAAGAAGGGACCTATTTTTAAATACCGTTTGGGAGCATAGCCCCAAGAGCTTGAAAAGCCTTGACTTTCAAGATCAAAGCTCCTGTGGAACTCCAACCTTCTAAACAGAGTATTCTCCGTAGAGTATTTCCTTGAAAAGAGAAACTTGTCAAGCAGGGACATTTCGTAGGTTTCATAGAGTTGGCTTTTAGAAGCTTTCATGCTCAGGATGATGCCTACTCCGAAGAGATTCTTTAGTTTTATCCCACCTCCGAACTTAAACTTCTCAAGGGTATCGTAACCTATAAAGAGTTCAAGAAGACCTCTTTTGTCCTCTCTTACCTCCACAAGTCTATGAACCTTTTTCTCCTTTGTGTCTACGTAGTAGTCTATCTTTACTCCTGTAAATATTTCACTTTTCATTAGGTTCCACAGGCTCTCCTCCTCCGCCGATTGGGAAAAGAACTTTTCCTTTACCATCGTGTAGTAGATTTCCCTCCAGTGAGTTTTCTCGTTCCCGTAGATAAGTAGTTTCCCGTAACGGTAGCGAGGCCCCTTCACGACTTTGTATACGTAAGTTAGAAACAGAGTGTTTCCTTTTTCCTCCACCCTTATATCAACCCAAAAGTCCCCTTCAAGGTAACCTTTATCCCTTAGGTATCGAACTATATCCTTGTTGAGCTCCTCTATAAGCTTTTCATCAAAGGCTTTCGGTAAAAGCACCTTATATTTTCTGAAAATGTCTTTTAGTTTATTGTCTTTGCCGATAAACTTTACATCTTTCAGGACTATCTTAGTTCCAAGACGTAGTTTAACAACTAAAAAGACAACTTTGTTTCTCCTATCAATATCCTTTATAGTTTCTACCTTAGCGCCAAAGTATCCTTTTTTCCTAAAACTTTCTTCTAATTTCTTTAAGGCTTTTCCTAACTTAGCTTCGTCGTAGAATTCTGGTGGATCCCTTAGTCTTATACCCAAAACTCTTAACTTGTATCTTTTTCCCTCATTTATATGGAAGGTCACTTTGTTTCTAGAGTATGAATAGGTAACCTCAATGTCAAAAAACCCTTTTCTTTTGTAAAACTCTTCTATGGCGGATCTTAGTCCTTCAAGGAAGAAAAGGTCTAAGCTGGCGGTGTTTGTGTCTATCAGCTCCCTTAAGGCTTTTTCAGGGATACTTTTGTTGCCTTTAAACTCAATTACATACCTTTGACCCTCTTCGATTTTGTATTCTACCACCGCTACGGATCCGCGACCTATAAGCGCTTTTAAGA
>WFYH01000087.1 GCA_015490215.1 Aquificaceae bacterium | reverse complement strand
CCTTGTAGGGGCATTAAACATATTGAGGGTGGGAGCGAAGCTCCTGAGACTTGGTTTTTACGAGAACCTGAAGGAGCTTTTTATCAAGCTTTGCAATCCGGTAAGGCTAAAGCTAATGGAACTTTTCTTCAAAGTAACCCCCGAGTCCCTTTTTGGGATAGGGGGTAGTAGACATGGGTTGAGCCTGAGGGCTGTGGAATCTAATCATTTGAACGCATTTTGTTCCTAATACCCAGTTCTCAGGCACCTGGATAAGAGGTTCTTTGAACTTAAAGAAGACGTAAATAGAAGATTTGACAAGCTTGAGCAGGACGTTCGTGAGATTCGTCAACTTCTTTACAAGGTGCTGGAAACGGAAGTTAAGGGAGATTAGCTCCTACAAGAAGAAGAATCCGTATACGAGAGCAACTGCTATTCTGTATACACCTAAGATCTTAAACCCGTGGGAGTGGAGGAACTTCAGGAAGGCTTTTACGAAAGGGAACTTGAAGTCCTCGGTTTCCAAGTTAAGCAGGGAATTGCGGACAGAAAAGAAACAACGCAAAGGATATTAACAAACTGAAAAGAAATAGCAAATGCCGTGCTTGTAAGGAGACCGAACGGTTTTTATTCATCCATAATTATCTGCCTGACAAAGAGGAGTTCAGGGATGCTTCGGAGCTGCTCTATCACCCCTTGGGGAACCTTGTCGTCCAAGTTGAGAATGCCGAGAGCTATTCCGCCCTTTTTCTCCCTGCCCAAGCGAAAGCCCGCTATGTTTACGTTTGCTTTTCCCAAGATTGAACCTATCTTCCCTATAACGCCGGGAACGTCTTTGTTTTCAAAGACCAAAAGTATACCCTCCGGCTCCACGTCAACCCTGTATTTGTCTATCCTGACTATCCTCGGAATGGATCCCTCAAGGATTGTTCCTCCCACCACCTTTTCGGAGCCGTCGGACTTTACCACTACCTTTATGTAGTTCTTAAAGTCCGTAGTTTCTTCAGAAGAAAGCTCCTGAATCTTTATGCCCCTGTCCTTAGCTACGTAGGTGGAGTTTATTATGTTTACGGGAAAATCTACAACCTCCTCAAGAATGCCTTTGAGCACAGCTGCGGAGATGGGGTGAAAGTGCTCGGCAATCTCTCCCCTCGTTTCTATGAGAACTTCCCTTATACCTTCTTCCGACCACTGGACTAAGAACCTGCCCATCCTCTCCGCAAGGTCAAGGTAGGGCTTTATGAGGGTAAGAACCGACAAATCCGGGAAGGGTGCGTTTACCACGTATTCTACCGTTTGACCCTTCAGAGCCTTTATCACCTGCTGGGCTACTATGACCGCCACGTTCTCTTGAGACTCGTAGGTGTTGGCTCCTATGTGGGGCGAGAGGGAAACGTTTTCAAATTTTGAAATCCTATCTATAAATTCTGGGTCGGGCGGTTCCTTAGAATAAACGTCAAGGGCAACACCCCTTACCTTTCCGCTTTCAAGGTTTTTTATAAGCTCTTCCTCGTTTACTATACCTCCCCTTGCGCAGTTGACGATGTAAACTCCGTCTTTCATTATTTCAAACTCTTCCTTGGAGATCATGTTTCTCGTCTCGTGAGTCAGGGGTGCGTGTATGGTGAGGACATCAATTTCCCTGAGCATATCGTGGAGGTTGTCCACAAGCTTTACACCGAGCCTATCCGCCTTCTCACGGGGTATGTAAGGGTCGTAAGCCATTACCTTCATTCCGAAGGCTTTAGCCCTTATGGCTACCTGTGATCCTATATTTCCCAACCCTATAATCCCTAAAGTTTTTCCGTAAAGCTCCGTTCCCATAAACTTCTTCCTGTCCCACTTGTGCTCCAACATGGATTTGTGAGCCTTGTGTCCGTTTCTAAGGATGGTCAGCATATGCATCATGGTCAGTTCTGTGGCGCCTATAGTGTTTGCCCCGGGGGTATTCACCACCAGTATGCCCCTTTTTGTGGCTTCCTCTATGTCTACGTTGTCCACACCTACACCGGCTCTCCCTATGACCTTGAGCTTTTTGGCTCTGTCAAGAAGCTCTTTCGTTACCGGGGTTCTGCTTCTTGTGATTATGCAGTCAAAGTCTTCCACTATCTCAAGGAGTTCCTCAAAGGCTATCTCGGGTTCGTTGTAAACCTCAATATCCTCTTCCCTTTCAAGGAGTTCTATTCCCTTTTGAGCTATAGGATCGGTTATGAGGACCTTATACAAGGTTCCGACCTCCAAGAAGGGGTTTAGAGGTAAACTATTTTAACCTCTGGGGTGAAAGGTCGGGGAGACTTTAGATACTCTTACCACTCGGTAGCCCTTATCTCTTCAGTAGCCCTTACCGTCCTTGCTTTTTACGCCTTTACCCACTTTAAAAGGGGCGTGCTCGGTGAATACCTTCCAGCCTTTGCGATAGCCTTCACGGGGCTGGTAGCTTCCGTTATCTTCTT
>WFYH01000086.1 GCA_015490215.1 Aquificaceae bacterium | reverse complement strand
GCCCTGAGTGTTGGCAGGCAGTATTCCCGTGCAAACTCTTCCCTTGGATCCTCAACGATAGCCTCCACGGCACCTGATGCCTTAGCCTTTTCAGGGATATAGGAAAGCTCCTCACCCTGCCCTACGTCTGCGGTATAGGTTATAACCTCATAACCTCTGTCGGTAAGCCACCTGACGATCACCGACGTGTCCAATCCTCCCGAGTAAGCAAGAACTACCCTTTTAGCCATGGGTAAATCATTATAAACCTAACACTCTCGCAGATCTCACAACTCGGGTTAAGATATTAAAGCTCTAAATCTCTCCCGGAGGTAGCAAAGTGGCAAACGTGGTGGTAACGGACATCACCTTTGAACCTGTATACAAGCAGGAGGCGGAAATAGTTGAAAGGAAAGGAACAGGACACCCCGATACCATATGCGACTGTATAGCGGAAGAGCTATCGGTAGAACTTTCAAAGCTTTACATAGAAGAGTTTGGAGCCATAATGCACCACAACGTTGACAAAGCGCTCCTCGTAGGAGGAGTGGCAGATCCGGTTTTCGGAGGTGGTAAAGTCATCTCTCCGATAGAGATATACATAGTGGGTAGAGCATTGAGCGAAAAAGAAGGAAATCCTCTACCTGTTGAAGAAATAGCCATAGAAGTAGCCAGAAAATGGATAAAAGAGAATATAAGACACCTTGACCCCGACAGGCACCTGATAATAAAACCCCGCATAAAGCCCGGTAGCAAGGATTTGGTTGATCTTTTCTTGAGGTTTCAGCAAAAAGGTGAAGTTCCTCTCGCCAACGATACTTCCTTCGGTGTGGGGTTTGCACCCTTTGACGACCTTGAAAGGGTGGTTTACGAAACGGAAAGGCTCCTAAACTCACAAGAATTCAAAAAGGTACATCCTGAAGTAGGTGAAGACATAAAGGTAATGGGTGTCAGAATAGGAGACCGGATAAGGATTACTGTAGCCTGCGCCTTTGTAAGCAAATATGTAAAGAATTTAAAAGACTACCTCGAAAAGAAGGAATCGGTTAAGAGAAAGATTGAAGAAAGGACATCTTCATTGACGGACAAAAAGGTAGAGGTTTTTATAAACACGGCGGATGATCCACAGAGGGAGTCCGTCTATATAACCGTTACCGGGACCTCCGCAGAGCAAGGGGATGATGGACAAGTAGGAAGAGGTAACAGGGTAAACGGTCTCATAACCCCCTACAGGCCCATGAGCCTTGAAGCGGCAGCAGGCAAAAACCCTGTTTCTCACATAGGCAAGATCTACAATGTGGTTGCCAACCTCATAGCGGACAGGGTCGTAAAGGAAGTAGAAGAGGTAGAAGAAGCCTACTGCTATATAGTCTCCCAAATAGGAAAACCCATAAATGAACCGCAGGTGTGCGATGTAAAGGTAAGAACTAAAAAGGGTGCAAAAGGCGTTGAGGAAGAAGTAAAGAAAATAGCCCAAGAAGAACTTGACAAGATGCCTACCACTTGGAAGAGATTTATAAACAAAGAGTTTTCCATAGCGTGAGGTTCTTGGTTTGGGGACTCGGGAAAAGCGGTAGGGCGGCTGCGGAACTCCTAAAAAAAGAAGGGTTTACTGTTTACGCAGGTGACGACAAAGAGGGAGAAACATGGAGAGATGTTCTCGGAGAAGTGGATACGGTTGTCCTATCTCCGGGAATACCTCCTTTCCATCCTCTTTGGAAAGAAGCTCTAAGAAGAGACATAGAGGTCATAGGAGAGCTTGAGCTTGCTACTAGGTTTTTCAGGGGAACCCTCTTAGCGGTTACAGGAACGGACGGCAAGTCTACTACAACAAGATTGCTTTACCTTATGCTCAAAAAGGAATTTCCCAAAGTATACGAAGCCGGTAACATAGGCACCCCCTTTTCGGAAGTAGTAAAAAGGCACAGAGATGGAATAGCTGTCCTTGAAGTGTCTTCCTTTCAGGGAAAAACTCTTAAACGTTTTAGACCTCATATAGGAGCATTTTTAAACTTTCACCAAGACCACCTTGACTGGCACCCTGACCTGAAAGACTACCTTGAGAGTAAATATAAAATTTTTTCAAATCAAAACGAAGAGGACTTCTTTATAACACCTTCAAACCAGTTTGAAACGGTGAACACACCTACAAGGGCTAAAAAGATTTTACTTTGGAAAGATCTACGAATTGCACAGGGAGAAGTTTTCTTTAAAAACAATTCCCTCTTTTCTGTAAAGGATGTTAAAATTCAGGGAGAACATAACCTATTGAATGCTGCAAGCGCAGCGCTCGCCGCCCACCTGATGGGTGTATCTGAGGAAAACATCAGTAAAACGCTAAGGGAGTTTAAAGGACTGCCCTTCAGACTTGAACTTGTAAAAGTTTGGAAAGGAATAGAAATATACAACGATTCAAAAGCAACCACTCCAAATGCCCTTGGAGCTGCACTCCAGAGTTTTAAGGACAAATCGGTTATCCTTATCGCCGGTGGAAAAGACAAAGGAGCCGATTTTACCCCTCTAAAAGATTTAGTTCGCAAAAAAGTAAAAGAAGCCTTCTTCATAGGAGAAACGGCAGAAAGACTTGTTAAAGAGTTGAAAATCGGAGTTAAAGTAGATTCCTTAAAAGAAGCTCTAAAACAAGCCTTTGATACAGCTCAAGAGGGCGACGTTATTTTATTCTCGCCCGGTTGCTCCTCTTTTGACATGTTCACAAGTTACATAGAAAGGGGAAAAACCTTTAACCGCTTGGTAGAGGAGCTAACAAAGGATGGAGATATACAAGCTGAATCTTAAAGGGAAAGAAGTCCGTATAAGGCTTAATTGGGAGAAACATAATAACCTTTATCTTCCGATCCAACGCCACACCTCAAGGGTTATAGAGCTGAAGAGCTTTCCCCAACCTCCTATGATAGGTGACGCTGTGATAACAAACCTGCCCAGCATAGAGATAGGAGTTAAAACCGCCGACTGCCTCCCAATAGCTATCTTAGGCGAAAACTGGGTAGGAGTAGTCCATGCAGGCTGGAGGGGGTTAAACTCCGGAATAATTGAGGAAACCATAAGCAGGATATTTGCCTATGAAGGTACCGAAAACCTTTTTGTTTTCTTGGGACCTTGTGCCAAGGGATGTTGTTATCAAGTGGGACCAGAATTTGAGGAACTGTTTCCAAAGTATGTAAAAAAGAAAGATGGGAAACTATTTTTGGACCTGCAGGAGGTAGCCTTAGATAAACTCAAAAAACTCGGCGTAAAGACGGTAGGCTTTTTGGAAAAGTGCACGATCTGCACGCCGACCCTGCCGTCCTACAGAAGGGATAAAACCCAAGATAGGATGCTTACCAGCGTACGCATAAAAGATAGCGCCAAGGAACCGTCCTGATTTATCCACAACTTTTCCACATTTTTTCCACATTCTTTCCACATCTTTTCCACAATTTATCCACAGGATATCCACGCCGTTTTGTAAGTTATTGATAATACGACACATAATCACACTACTTTTCCACAAGCACTTATTTCGCCAAATACCTGTCCCACAACACCTGTGGAAAGTCTGTGGAAATTTTGTGGAAGAATTGTGGAAAAATTGTGGAAAAAGGGTATCGAAAAGCATTGACGCACAATGATTTGCAAAGCAAGTAGATTTTATAATTATAATTAACTACATTAAAATATACCTTGGGTGAGAAATAAAATATAGAAGTATGCGCAGGAAGTGTTTGAGAGGGTAAGCAGGTGCATAGAAGATTTGACCATGTCAACTTTTAACCTCCAGAAGGGTATAGAGAGTAATAAAAGACGCCAGCCAGCTCCAAATAGTCTCATACTTGGCATTCCAAGGAAACCTCTTGTAAAACCTCCTGAGCCTGTGCTTTATTGGAAAGAACCACCTCT
>WFYH01000085.1 GCA_015490215.1 Aquificaceae bacterium | reverse complement strand
TGTCGGAAAGGGCAAAGTTGGCAAAAACCATAGGGGAGATAAAGAAAAAGGAGGGACTTGAGATCCATGTTCCGGAAAGGGAGAGGGCGATATTTGAAAAGATCCTGAGGCTCAACAAGGAAAAATACGGTGAGGTGTTCCCCTCCGATGCTCTGGTTCACATATACAGGGAGATAATCTCCGCCTGCCTTTCTTTAGAAAAACCCCTCAAGATAGCCTATCTGGGACCGAAAGCCACCTTTACCCACCAAGCTTCCCTTGAGTTCTTCGGCTTTTCCGCCCAATATATCTCCTGTGCCACCATAAGGGACGTCTTCACCGAGGTGGAAACGGGCAGGGCAGACTACGGGGTGGTCCCGGTGGAAAACACCATAGAGGGGGTGGTCAACTACACCTTGGATATGTTCCTTGAGAGCGACCTAAAGATTTCGGGGGAGGTGGTGATACCTATAAACCTCTACCTGCTCTCCACCTGCGAAGACCTCGGTCAAATAAGGAGGGTTTACTCCCACAAGGTAGCCCTCGGTCAGTGCAGGAGCTGGCTTGAGAAGAACCTTCCCGATGCGGAGCTTATAGAAACGGAGAGCACCGCAAAAGCCTGCGAGATAGTTTTGGAGCAGGAAGGAGCGGCAGCTATAGCCAGCGAGGTAGCCAGCTACACTTACCACCTTAATATCCTCGCCCGAAACATTCAAGATACCTCAGACAACTTCACCCGCTTTTTGGTCATCTCAAAAAGGCAGGTGGGACCCACCGGAAAGGACAAAACGAGTTTGATCTTCGCCGTTAGAGACGAACCCGGAGCCCTTTACAAGGCTCTGGAAGTGTTCTACGAGGCGGGCATCAACCTCACAAAGATAGAATCCCGCCCCTCAAGAAAAAAGGCTTGGGATTACGTTTTCTTTGTTGACCTTGAGGGGCACAAGGACGATGAAAAGGTGAAAAAAGCCCTCAAAAGGCTTGAGGAGAAAACCCAGATGGTAAAGATACTGGGTTCCTACCCCAAAGCCCTCCTGAGCGAGTGATTTACTCGTAGTCGGTAGAGTCCTTATCAAGCTCCTCGTATTTTTCGGACATGGCAACCGCTTTCTCAAAGAGTTCCTTTTCGTGCTCTTCAACGGTAATAACCTTGCGCTCCTTCTTGACCTCAACCTCTTCCGCACTCTCTCTTCTGTTCTTACCTTCTATCACCGCATCCGCTATTTTGGAGGTAAGGAGCTTGATGGACTTTATGGCGTCGTCGTTGCCCGGAACTATGTAGTCAATCAGATCAGGGTCACAGTTGGAGTCCGCTATGGCAACTATAGGTATTCCGAGCTTCCTCGCCTCGTGGACCGCTATGGACTCACGGACCGTGTCAACTATCCATATGAGATCGGGGAGTTTGGTCATCTCCCTTATACCGCCGTAGAGTTTGTTGAGCTTTTCCATCTGCCTTTTGAGCCTTCTAACCTCTTTCTTGGGCAGGACGTCAAATATGCCTTCCGCTTCCATACGCTCCAACTTCATCAGCTTGTTTATGCTCCTTCTGACCGTCTGGAAGTTGGTAAGGAGACCCCCGACCCAGCGCTCGTTAACGTAGAAGGCTCCGCACCTTTCGGCTTCCTCTTTGATTATCTCCTTCGCCTGCCTTTTGGTGCCCACAAAGATTATCTGTGCTCCCTGAGCCACCATGTCGGATACGAAGTTGTAGGCTTCCTCCAAGAGAACGAGGGTCTTGTTGAGGTCTATTATGTGGATTCCGTTCTTGACCCCGTAAAGGTAGGGTGCCATCTTGGGGTTCCAACGGGACTTGGAGTGTCCGAAGTGGACACCTGCCTCAAGAAGCTCCTTCATAGAAATCACAGCCATCTCACACCTCCTTGGGTTTTGCCTCCCTTTCCCGAAAGTCCCCGAGCGGGGACCAACCCAAGCGGGAAAGGTGCGTTTTCAGAGGGAGATATTATAGCTAAGACTCAGAAAGTTCGGTAGCTTTAGCTTGGCTTCTTCTGAGGAAAAAGAGTGCCACCGAGCCGACAATCATAAGGAGGGCAACTATCTGGTTCCAAGTAAGCCCTATTCCGGGTATGGGCGGGGTAACACCCCTGTAAAACTCAAGGGCAAACCTCTCCGCTCCGTAGAGGAGCATATACAGGGCGAAGACCTCTCCGTCAAAGTGTTTTCTCCTAAAGAGAAGGAGCAGGATCAAAAAGATCAGAAAGTTCCCTGCCGCTTCAAGGATTTGGGTCGGATAAAGGGGTATCCCGTAAGGAGCTACCGCCTCTTTCGGGAAAACTATGTAGAAGAAGGGAAAATCCTTCATAAAGTGGATACCCACGCTTACGTCCTCCGCATTGGGAACCGGTCTTCCGTAGCAACAGCCTGCAGCGGTGCAACCGAGCCTTCCTATGGAGTGGGCAAGGGCAAGTGTCGGAGCGGCAACGTCCGCAGACTTCCACAGGGGTAGTCCGTTTCTTTTTATGGCTATAAGGGCACCCACTATACCCCCTATGAGTCCCCCGAAAAAGGAAACGCCCCCCTTCCAGAGGGCAAAGATGTCTATAAAGCTCTTTACCTCCTCGGGATGTTCTAAAACGAAAGCTATCCTTGACCCTATGAGTCCGAATATGGCAGCGTATATGAACACGGACTCCGCCTTATCCTGAGGTATGCCCTCCCTTTTGGCAAGCTTTATAGCCACCACGTAACCGAGCAAAAGCCCCAACCCTACCAAAACACCGTAGGTTGATATCTTCAAACCGAAGATCTCCACAAGTTCGGGAAACATCAGAAGTAAACCTCCTCTATAAGGAGTTTAACACTCCCGCCTTTTCCCTTGAACACAAGCTCCCTGAAAAACCCCCTTTTGTCCCTTTCGCGGAAGAGGACTGTAAAGGTTCTCCCGTTTTTCAGGTTTTTTACCACCGCCTTTACGGGCTTGCCCCCCTCAAAGAAGACCTTCTTCTTGTAGAAATCCGTTGAGCTTTCCAAAACCACGTAGGACCCCTCACAAGAAGCCCTTTCCCCCCCGAAAATTAGCTCTCCGAAGATTACCTTCTCGGGCGGTGCGGGTAGCAGATAGCATTTTCCTTTGAGGCAGAACCTATCTTCAAAAACCCTTATCCGTGGAGCCTTTGCCACTTTGAGCCGATAGCTTCCTTTCTCCTTTGCGAAGAGGAAGGGAAACCTGAGGGGACCGTATTTCACGTAGCCGTGGAGTTTGAAATTTTCGGGCGCTTTTGTGCGGGGAAGGTTCCTCAGGACGGTTCTGGGGTCACACCTTTCCTCTACCTTGGGTGCGCAGGAAAAGAGGATCAGAAAAAACACAAAGAGGAGAAACTTCATTTCTCCCTTATTTCAACCGCAAGGCGGTGTGCACCGAGACCCTCTGCACTTGCAAGCACCTTTGCGGGACCGCTGACCCTTTTAAAACCCTCCTCGGAAACGTAAAGGACGGAGCTTCTTTTAACAAAGTCGTAAACCCCGAGGGGTGAGAAGAAGCGGGCTGTCCCGCCGGTTGGAAGGGTATGGTTCGGACCGAGGACGTAATCCCCTAAGGGTTCGGTCGTATAGGCTCCCAAGAAGATAGCACCGGCGTTTTTTATGTAGGGAAGGAGCGCCATGGGTTCCTCGGTCATAACCTCAAGGTGTTCGGGTGCCAGCAGGTTGGCAACTTCACAGGCGTGGAGAAGATCCCTTGTTATAAAGATCGTTCCAAACCTCTCAAGGGAGGAGGAGGCTATTTCTTTTCTTTCCAATCCTTCAAGGAGCCTTACCACTTCTTCTTTTACCTTCCTTGCAAACTCCTCGGAGGGAGTAAGGAGTATTGAAGCAGCAAGCTCGTCGTGCTCCGCTTGAGAGAGGAGGTCTGAAGCTATCCACTCGGGAGGGGTGCTCCCGTCGGCTATAACCAAAACCTCCGAAGGACCTGCCACCATGTCTATATCCACCGCACCGAAGAGGAGCTTCTTAGCCAAAGCCACGTATATGTTTCCCGGTCCAACTATCTTGTCCACTTTGGGAATTGTTTCCGTTCCGTAAGCCAAGGCGGCTACCGCTTGAGCACCCCCTACCCTAAAGACCCTGTCCACACCGGCTATGTATGCAGCAGCGAGCGTCTGAGGTGTAGGGTTGGGCGAAACCATAATGATTTCCCTTACTCCCGCCACCTTTGCAGGGACCGCATTCATGAGAACCGTTGAGGGATACGCCGCTTTACCCCCGGGTACGTATATTCCCACCCTCTCCAGAGGTGTGACCTTTTGACCCAAAACTATCCCCTCTTCCTCAACGAAGAAGGAATTTTCAACCTGCCTCTTGTGGAAAGCCTTTATCCTGCGGTGGGCAAACTCAAGGGCTTCTCTGAGCTTTGGGTCTATACTCTTGTAGGCTTTCTCTAACTCCTCCTTGGGAAGCTCTAACTCCTCTGCCGAGAGCTTAACCTTGTCAAACTTTTCCGTAAACTCAAGGAGGGCTTTGTCTCCTTCTCCTCTTATCCTTTCTATTATCTCTTTTACCCTTTGTTCGTATTCTTCCGTGAGCACTTCGCCTCTACCGATCAGATAGCGGAGCCTCTCATCCGAAGACCAATTTTCCTTTCTCAGATCAACTATCTCCATAGCTCCAAATCATAACTTACCACCGAGACCCTTTCAAGCAGGGGTAAAGGTTTAGGTAAACTTTTGCTAAATTAAAAATTATGAACGCTTTCAAAGCGCTGTTGATAGGACTCTTGCTTTTTGGGGGGGTCGCCTTTTCGGGGGAAAGTGGTTTCACCCAAGAGGACAGAGAGAGACTTATCCGTCTTGAAGCCATCCTCAAAACTTTCATGGAACAGACTAACGAAAGGTTTAAAGAACTCAAACAGGACATAAACAAGAGGCTTGAGCAGGTGGACAAAAGGTTTGAACAGGTAGACAGGAGGATAAGCGAACTGAGGGAGGACATGAACGCAAGGTTTGAGCAAATAGATAAAAGGTTTGAGCAAATAGACAAACGCTTTGAACAAGTAAACAATATGTTTGAACAGCTCTATATCTTTTTGGGAATCTTGGCGGGTATATTCACAACTCTGACCGCTGTAGTTATAGGCTTTGCTTATTGGGACAGGAGGACTATAATCAGGAAAGCAAGGGAGGAAACAATTGAGCACCTTGAGAGGGAAGGAGTTCTTAGGAAACTCCTACAGGCGCTCAGGGAAAAAGCCAAAACCGATAGGGACTTAGAGGCGGTTTTGAAAAAATACGGTCTTTTGGAGATCCTTATCGGGCTTTTGCTCTTCAGTAAGTCTTAGAGAATGAAGAGGGATGACTTTGGATTCGGGATTATAACTTTTCCGCTTTTGCAAAGGTGCAAAAATAAAACCTTTGATTTTCAAGGTTTTGGAAGATGTGCAAAAGCAAGATGTTGAGCCAAAAGGACTTGACAAATTGAAGCTTATGTCTCTATAATTTCCTCTGAAAAACCTTAGAGAGGAGGGTATGTCATGAAGAAGACTTACTTAGCTGCGGCGGCCATACTGGGAGCGGCAATCTTCGCCGGTGAAGCACACGCTGTAAAGCTTACCTACGGGGACGGTAAGTCCTTCAAGATGGGATTCAGGGCTAAGATTCATGC
>WFYH01000084.1 GCA_015490215.1 Aquificaceae bacterium | reverse complement strand
GCGAGCGGTTTCACAGCAGGGGCGGCTTTGGAGCTTGCCACGGGCAGTAAGATGTCGGGAGACAGAACCATAATCTACAACGCCCTTGAGCTTAACCCGTCGGTAGAGATAGAGTTTAGCGACAGGCTCAGAGCTTTTACGGGCTTTGGAGGTTCGGTCAACAGGTTTAAGGAAAGGTCGGGAACGATCACAAACAAGGAAACCAACTTCGGTCTTCAGTTTTTTGTAGGTGCCAAATACAACCTCACCGCAACGGTTGGTGTCTTGGGGGAGTATAAAGGCAAGATCTTTATGACGGGTGACTACAGCGGTAACGTAATCCACCACTTCAATTTGGGTCTTTACTTTTTAGCTTTCTGAAGAATGGGCATATTTGATAAACTCTTCAGGAAAAAGAAAGAGGAAGAAAAGCTGTGGACCAAGTGCCCCGAGTGTAAGACCCTTCTATACGTTCCTGATCTAAAAAAAAACCTGAACGTATGTCCCAAATGCGACTACCATATGCCCATCTCCGCCGTAGAGAGGGTGGAGAGCTTACTTGATAAAGAAAATGCCCAGCAGTTGTTTGAGGAGATAAAGCCTTCCGACCCACTAAACTTTAAAGACACCAAATCCTACAAGGACCGTTTAAAAAAGGCTCAGCAACAAACCCACCTTTCCGAAGCTATGATCGTGGTAAGGGGAACCGTTGAGGGCAGGGAGGTGGTTGTAACAGCTATGGATTTCAACTTCATAGGGGGAAGTATGGGGTCGGTGGTCGGGGAGAGGTTTTTCAGAGCCTGCAAGCTCTGTGCGGAGGAAGGGATACCCCTCGTTTCGGTAGCCTGCTCCGGCGGGGCTAGGATGCAGGAAGGTATCCTCTCCCTGATGCAGATGGCAAAGACCACCTTCGGGGTGGGACTTTTGAAGGAAAAGGGGATACCCTACATAAGCGTTCTGACCAATCCTACCACAGGAGGCGTGTCTGCAAGCTTCGCCTTCCTCGGAGACATCATAATAGCGGAACCGAAAGCCCTTATCGGTTTCGCAGGACCGAGGGTAATAGAGCAGACCATAAAGCAGAAACTCCCCGAGGGTTTTCAAAGAGCGGAGTTTCTCCTTGAGAAGGGGATGATTGATATGGTAGTCCACAGGAAGGAGCTGAGGAACACCTTAATCCGTCTGCTTGACCTCTTTTTCTACGCCAAAAGGTGCACCTTTTCAAAGCCCGAAGGAGCTTAAAATCCCGAGGATCTCTGTAAATATCTCACCTTTACCCTTTGTAGCGTCAAGGACCACCACTCGGTCCTTTTCCCTCCGAGCAAGCTCTAGAAAACCTTCCCTCACCTTGCGGAGGAACTCCAAGTTCTCAAACCTGTCCCTTGACCTGATCCTCCTGAGGGCTTTCTCTGGGTCTATGTCCAGAAGGAAGGTTATGTTGGGCTTAAGTCCGCCCGTTGCAAAGTCATTAAGTCTTTTTACAAACTCAACGTCAATACCCCTCCCGTAGCCTTGGTAAGCCACCGTTGAGTCGGTAAACCTGTCAAGGATAACTACCTTTCCGCCTTTCAAGTCCTCCCTTATTCTGAGAACAAGCTCCGACCTTGAGGCTTCAAAGAGGAATAGCTCCCCCACAGGGGTAACCTCAAAGCCTTTGAGGATCTCCCTTATCCTCTCTCCCACCTGTGTGCCTCCCGGCTCCCTGTAGAGGACCGCCTTCTTGCCCTTTCCTTTGAGGTGATCGTAAAGGAGTTTTGCTTGGGTGGATTTTCCACTGCCGTCTATGCCTTCAAAGCTGATGAGCATCTTATACTATTTACCATGATCAAGTTCGGAACAGATGGGTGGAGGGCGGTTATAGGGGACGCCTTTACATACGCCAACGTTCGCAAAGTTGCGAGGGCGCACGCCTTGGCTCTCAAGGAGAAGGGACTCAGAAGGGTGATAGTCGGATACGATAGGAGGTTTTCTTCCGAGGATTTTGCCCTTGAGGCTTATGCAGCCCTTAAGGAAGAAGGGCTTGATGTGAAGCTCTCGGAAAGCGCCTGCACCACACCCATGGTCTCCTATGCGGTCAAATACAGGGGCTTTGATGGAGGTGTGATGATAACCGCCTCCCACAACCCGCCCAAGTATAACGGCTACAAGATAAAGGAAAGCTTCGGCGGTTCCGCAACTCCTGAGTTCATAGAGTTAGTGGAAAGCAAACTTCCCGAGGTTTCCGACGGAAAAGCTGATGTGGAAAAGGTAGAAAGGGAAGACCTGAGAAAGGGTTACTTAGAGAAACTGAAAGAATTTGTGGAGGTGGAAGCCCTCAGGGAGAGGGATCTTTTGGTTGTCCACGATCCTATGCACGGCACCTCCGCAGGGTTGCTTGCAGAAGCTCTTACGGACACGAAAGTGAAGGTTCTTACGATACGGGGATTTAGAGATCCCCTGTTCGGCGGTTCTCCTCCGGAACCCGTTGAAAAGAACTTGGGTTTGCTGATGGAAAAAGTAAGAGCGCTGGGAGCGGATCTGGGCGTAGCCAACGACGGAGACGGAGACCGTATAGCCTTGGTGGACGAAAGGGGAAACTTCATAAACACCCAGCTAATTTACGCCCTCCTCCTGCTTCATATTCTCAAAAACAAAGGCTATAGGGAAGGGGTGGTGGTCAAAACCGTCTCCACCACCTACTTGGCAAACCGCATATGCAGGTCTGAGGGGATTCCAATTAAAGAGGTTCCGGTAGGTTTCAAAAACATAAACGAGGTGATCTTAAAGGAAAAGGTCATCTTCGGAGGGGAAGAGAGCGGAGGTTACGGCTTTCCCGCCTATCTGCCAGAGAGGGATGGTATAATGTCCGCCCTACTTGTGCTTGAAAGTATGTCTCTTGCGGACAAACCTATTTCCGAGATCATCAAAGACATCTTCAGGGAATACGGTGAAGCCTTCTACAAGAGGGTGGACCTGCCTGCGGACGAGGAAAAGAAAAACAAACTTAAGGAGCTTATCCAGAACCCGCCCGAGAGGTTTGCTGGAAGACCCGTTGAAAGAGCAATTACCATAGACGGTCTCAAGCTCCTTTTCTCCGACGACAGCTGGATCCTCTTTAGAGCCTCGGGGACTGAACCCCTAATCAGGGTGTATGCGGAAGCACCATCACGGGAAGAGGTGGATAAACTTATCTCCGAAGGGCTTTCGCTTGGGCGCTAACGCTCAAGTATGCGGGATAGTATTTCCTTTTTACCTTTACCTTCCTTTGCGGATGTAAGGATGATGGCTTCTTTGCCCACAAACTTGCCTACCTCCTTCATGGTCTTGGAAAGTTCCCTTTGACTTGCCTTGTCCGTTTTTGTTATCACCACACAAAAAGGCACACCTATAAACTCAAGCCAACGGATCATTTGGATATCCCTTTCGGTGGGACCCACCACCGCATCCACGAGCAGAAAGCACACCTTTATGTTTTCCTTCCTCTTGTGAAAGTAGTTTTCCATCATCTTCTTCCACAGGTTTACCTCCCTTTTGGGACCCTTTGCAAAGCCGTAGCCGGGAACGTCCACGAGGTAAACCTCATCCTCCAAAAGGAAGTAGTTGATCAGCCTCGTCCTCCCCGGATCCTTACTCACACGGGCGATGTTACGCCCCACCACCATGTTTATAAGGGAGGACTTGCCCACGTTTGACCTGCCTACAAAGACCACCTCAGGTTTATCCTGCGGAGGAAAGTCATCAAAGGTAGACTTTACAAACCTTACCTTCACGGAAAGATAAAGATAGCACAGCCTATGCTATACTTTTAAAACCATGGTAAGAGTTGAGATCGTTACACCTCAAGGGATGGCTTTCTCCAAGGAGGTTGAATCGGTAAACATCCCTACGGCGGAAGGGGAGATTGGAGTTCTGGAAAACCACATGTATCTGATGACCCTCCTGAAGCCCGGTCTCGTATACTTCAACGGTAACGAGAGGGAGGGTCTTGCGGTAACCTACGGGGTGGTAGATGTAACACCTAAGAAGGTTCTCATCCTTGCGGAGGAAGCCTACGAGGTGGGTCAGATAGATCCCGGAAAGGCTAAGAAGGAATTTGAGGAAGCAGTCAGAAAACTTGCTACCGCCCAGACCCTTGAGGAGATAAAGGAGTGGGAGAAGGTTAAAGAGAAAGCCCAAGCCCTGATAGACATAGCGGAAAGGTTGAAAGCTTAAACCTTCTTCTGAAGGAGAACCTTAAACCTGTCTCCCATGCTTATAAGCATTGTCTTCAGGCGTGATAGCCTTTCCACAGATTCGGGATCTTCCTTCAGGGCGAGGGACTCTAAGGTTTCCAAAAAAACCGGGATGCTTGTAAGAAAATTCCTTTGACTGTCAAAGAGAACCGTCTCAAGACCGTAGTCTTTGCCGTATTCCATCAGGACGCTGAAGTTAACCTGAGCGCTAATATCCATGGTTTCTTTTCGGTATATGTCCTTTTCAACCTTGTGCTTTTTGTAACCTATTACGGTTCCCTCGGGAAACTTTTCTATCTCTTCGGAGATGTAGCCGTAGTCTATAACCAGATGATAGCCTTCCCTCAAAGAGCGGGCTACCTTCTCAAGCATCCGTATACAGTCAAGGCAAACCTCAATCCTTATGTCCAAACTCTCGTAACCCATTCTTTTTATAAATTCCTCTATCCTTTCGTCTCTAAGCTCAAGCCAAACCTCTTCCCCTTCCGGGCTTACATAAAGCTCTCTGTTTCCCTTAACCACGTGCACGGGCAGGCAGTCAAAGAACTCGTTTGACAAAACTACCCCTTCTACCTCTGGAAGCTCTTCAACCCAGTAAACGTTAGGGAAATCTTTTAAAACTTCTCTTTGGCGTTCTATCAGTGGCTTGCTGAACTCGTATATGTAGTAGGTAAGTTTTCCAAAAAGCTCAGGCTGTCTTTCTTTGATAAACTTCAAAAAGTCCCTTGCCAGCAGCCCTCTGCCCGCACCCAATTCTACCACCGCCGGGTGGCTAAACTCCATGAGCTTGGGAAGCAGAAAGTCCGCTATAGCTTCCCCGAAGGCTCTATCCAGCTCGGGAGCTGTAAAGAAATCCCCCCCTGCGGAGAACTTCTCCCCCTCGGAGGTATAAAACTCCCTAACTCTTTCTTCCATAAAGTCCCTGAACCTTTTAAGCGTCATAGGGAATTAGTTTAACCATTTCCATGAAGTTTGCAGTTCCAAAGATGGGTCTCCAATCCATACCATCAAGCACGTCTGTTTTATCATTTTTAGAACAATGGAAACACCCTTTTATGAAATCCACAAAGATTTGGGGGCGAGGTTTACCGACTTTCACGGATGGCGTATGCCCCTTCAGTATAGGGGTATAGTTGAAGAAGCTCTTGCGGTTAGGAACGAAACGGGGGTCTTTGATGTGAGCCATATGGGGAGGTTTTTGGTTCGGGGCAAGGGGGTAAAGGAAAAGCTTCAAAAACTCACTACCAACAACTTTGAAAAGCTGAGGGAGGGGAAAGTCCAATACAACCTGATCACCAACGAAGAGGGAGGGATAAAGGACGATGTGACCGTATACATGCTTTCGGAAGAGAGCTACATGTTCTGTGTGAATGCAGGCAACAGGGGAAAGGTAAAAAACTGGCTTTCCCGATTTGTGGATGTGGAGGATATCTCTCAGGAGACCGTTCAAATAGCTCTTCAGGGCCCCGAAAGCAGGCGGATACTTTCAGAGTTCTATGAGGTGGGTGATCTGAGATTTTACACTTTCAGGAAGTTCGGAGAAGTGATAGTTTCCAGAACCGGTTACACGGGGGAGTTAGGGTATGAGATCTACCTGCCCGTTGAAGAAGGTATAGAGCTTTTTCGGAAACTATGTAAGAAAGCTCAACCCTGCGGTTTGGGAGCAAGGGACGTGCTCAGAATAGAGGCGGGCTTTCCCCTCTACGGGCATGAAATAGACGAAAGCATTACCCCCCTTGAAGCTAACCTTGACAGGTTCGTAGACCTTTCCAAGGACTTCGTAGGCAAGGAGGCTATGCTTAGTAAAAAAGTATCTCGTAAGCTCTTCGGACTGGAACTTACGGAAAAGGGGGTTCCCAGACAGGGATATAAAATATACCGAAATGGAACGCTCATCGGGCAGGTATCCAGCGGGACCTATTCACCTTACCTGAAAAAGGGTATAGCCCTCTGCTTTGTTGACTTGGAAAGCAGGAAGGAAGGTCTTGAGGTGGAACTTGAGGTGCGTTCAAAAAAGCTAAAAGGAAAACTCAGAAGCTACCCTTTTGTGAAGAAGAGATGACCGAGTACGAAGAGAGGTTTTGGAAGGAAGGAAAGCTCGTGGCGGGCGTGGACGAGGCAGGAAGGGGACCCTTAGCTGGTCCCGTCGTAGCCTGTGCGGTCGTTCTGAAACCTTTTACGGAACCTTTCTTGAATAGAGATTCTAAGAAGCTCTCTCCTAAGGAGAGGGAAGAAGTCCTTGAGCTTATAAAGGAAAAAGCCCTTGCCATAGGGACTGCGGTCGTAGACAGCAGAGTGATAGACAGAATAAACATCCACCGTGCTACCAAGCTCGCCATGGAAAGGGCTATAAGGGACTTGAAGGTGAAACCCGAAATCGTTATCACCGACTACGTTAAGCTTGAGGGATTTAACTGCATTCCCTTGGTGAAAGGAGATGAAAGAAGCTTGAGCTGTGCCTGTGCCAGCGTGGTCGCTAAGGTCCTCAGGGACAAGATAATGGAGCACTTCCACCGTGTATATCCCCACTACGGCTTTGACTCCCACAAGGGGTATCCGACCAAAAGGCACAGAGAGAGCATAGCAAGGCACGGTGCCTGCGACATACACAGAAGGAGCTTTCGGCTGATGCTATGGTAATCCTGTTCGGCGGAAGCTTTGATCCCGTTCATATAGGTCACCTTCTCGTGGCGAGGGACGCCAAAGAGAGGACGGAAGCGGATAAGGTGATCTTTATACCCGCCTACCTTTCACCCTTGAAAACCTCCCACAGCGCTCCTCCCGAGGACCGTCTGAACATGCTGAAGCTTGCGGTTGAAGGGGAGGAAGGTTTTGAGGTTGAAGATTACGAGATAAGAAAAGGAGGGACTTCCTACACCGTTGACACCCTGCTATATATGAGGACAAAGCTACGGGAAAAGCCCTTCTTTCTGATGGGTGCGGACACCTTTTTGAGATTCCATCGCTGGAGGGAACCCGAGAAGGTCCTTTCCCTCTGCAAACCGCTGGTGGTAGATAGGGATGGAAAGCTGGAGAAGGTAAGAAGCTACATCTCGGAGAAGTTCTCCCACTTGGAGGTGAACAAAGATATCTTTTTCCTGAGGGTAAGAAGAGTGGATATCTCCGCCACGGAGATAAGGGAGAGGATAAAGAAAGGAAAGAGCATTCGCTATCTTGTGCCCGATAAGGTTTTGGAATACATAGAAGAAAGGGGTCTTTACAGATGAACGGGGATAGTCTTTCTCACCTTTTCTAAGATCTCTGTTTCGCCCTCCGCCTGAAGGAGGACGTCCCCCTGCTCCGAAAAGGAAAGAACCTCTCCCCAAGGTGAGTATATACCGCTGCAGCCTGCAAACTTCTGCCCGTATATATCTCCCCAAGTGTCCGCCACCACAACGTAGCTCTGAAGCTCTATAGCCCTTGCCCTTGAAAGGATCCTCAGGTGTTCCCTCCTTGCGTAGCCCCACTGGGCTGGGACGAGGAGTATGTCAACCTTCCTCCTTTTTAGCTCCAAAACCATATCGGTAAACCTGAGTTCAAAGCATATGAGCACCCCCACTCTGCCGAAGCGGGTTTCAAAGATAAAATCCTCCTCTCCCGGAACGAAGTATTTATCCTCATCAAAGGGAGAAAACAGCCTTTTTTTTGCTCTCATCCCCACTATTTCGCCGTCCAAGAGCAGGACAGCTGTGTTGCGGTAGCCTTCCTCTCCTCTTTGGGGAACTGTTCCGCAGATAAGGCTCTTCTTTTCCTCCGAAAGCACCCTAAGCCCCTCCACCATATACTCGCTCAGGGCGCTGAACTCCTCAAGCCTGTCGTAGTTAAAACCGCAAAAGAACATCTCGGGAAGGAGGATAACCGAGTTGTTCCTAACCCTCTCTATAAGGTTCTTGGTCTTTATGTAGTTGATCTCAACGTTGTCGGTCAGATTCAGCTGTATTGAGGCAAAGTTTATCCTCACCTTACCACTTCAATTCGCTCGCCTTGGCGTAAGTTTGGGGCTTCCTCTGGAAGAAGTCGGTTTTGGTGTTGTTTATCTTCCTAAAGTCGTCTATCCACTTCATGGGGTTTTCGGTTATCTCAGGATATAGAGGCTCAAAGCCTATCTGGGTTATCCTCAGGTTCCCGAGATACTTTATGTATCTGTCAATGAGCTGGTCGTTTATTCCTAGGATCTGATTCTGGGTCACATACTGACCCCACTTTATTTCTTGGTCCACTGCATACTTGAAGTATTCCCTTATCCATTTTTGGATCTCGGGGGTAAACAGATCGGGGTTTTCCTTTCTTAAGGTTTGAATTATGTTCCTAAATAGGGAAACGTGACAGTTCCCTGCAACACAAACGCTGTCCTTGTATCTGACCACGATGTTACCTTTGGGAACGCTTACACAGTAGACCTTTCCCTTATAGTAGAACTCTTCCTTTACCATGGATTGGGTGTTTATGTAGTCGTCCTCGGGGTATATCCAGATCCTGTATACGGGGTTTTTGGCGGAGGGGTTTTTCTCCCGAGAGACCACCGTCCTCATACCCCCGAGGGCACAGAGCGCCTGCAGGAAGTCTTTGTTTCTCTCCTCCTTGGTAGAGTAGTAGTAGACCTTCTTCCTGTTTCTGTCCTTTGGAATATGCCCGTCCCAGTTTACAAGCTCTTTTACGAAGTCTCTTATCCACTCCGAGCTTATCTTTTCAAGATCTATCCATTCATCAAAGAACTTGGTGGGTTTGGGCGTCAGCCCGTTGGGATAGTAAACCGTATATCTGAAGCCTTTACCTTGAGGAACCTTTTTCCAGCGGATGCCGTATTCCTCACAGGAGCGGAGTATCTCTTCAAAGCGTTTTATTTTCCTCTCTTTGGAGAAGAAAAACCTAAGTTGCTGTGCGCCGGTCCACTTTCCGTTCCTCTTCCTGTCTATGGACCCGTCCGCCTGCAGAACCACAAGAAGCCTTTCAAGAGGGGTGAGGCCAGTTTTTACCTTTCTGAGGGTTACCGTAGAGGAGGAACCCCTGAGAAGCTCCCAAAGGTCGTAGTCTTCCCTTTCACCCTCGTATTTGCCCGCTACGGGCACCGCCGCATAGGGATGAAGCTTGACCTCCTCTATAGGTTTTTTGAACTCACTTCTTGTCTTTAGGTTTCTGATAACGAACTCGTGTCCCTCGGTGGCTACCACTTCCCACCCGCTCTTGGGGTGTTTGAGCCTGAACATGCTACCCTCGTAGTCTCTCTCTATGTAGGCATAGGGCTTTACCCACGATATCTTACCCGTCTCAATATCATACTGGGCAACCAGATCCTCTTCCTTAAGGTCTCTGAAGTCTACAAATCCCCTCTTTGTAAGAACCTCTGTCCCTTCCGCAAAACAGAGTTCATCCCTGTTTATGTATTTGATCTGCTGGACCGTGTTGGTCATCTTGCCCTGTCTCCCGAGGGTGTAGAAGAAGGCAAAGCCCGAGTAAAAGTAGAGGGACTCCAGGATGTAGTTTCCTATCACCGCCTTTACGAAGTTCTCTTCGGTGGGCTTTTTTATGAACTCGTTGTAGACCTCCGCCACTACCTTATTCCTTTCCAAGAGCCTTTCATCCTCCCTCCAGTAGTTGTAGATCTCGTCCGCCTTTATAGGGTCTACCACCGATTCAAGGATGAACTGGTAAGAGTAGGCGTGCACCGATTCCTGAAACTCTTGAGCGGTTATAGCCATCTCTATCTCGGGAGAGGTTATCATGCGGGCAAAGTCCTTGAGCATATCCACCTGAAAGGAGTCAAGGGCTATCAGGAAGGAAAGAACAAGCTCGTATGCCCTCCTCTCGTAGTCGGAGAGAACCCTCTCGTACTGCTTTCTATCCTCCATCATGGGTATCTCTTCGGGGATCCAGAAGTTAGAAAAGCCCATAGTCTTGTAAAGCTCAAAAGCCCATCCGTATTTGATGTTGTTCAGCTCTATTATGTTGGTGGGATTTCCAAAGATTATCTTCCTTTTGGCAGCATCTCTGTCCCCTTCGGGGTTAAAGATGAGCTTCCTGACAAGGGTCCTGTTTTCGGTCATTGTCTTTACCTCCGACAGCGGGGTGGGAGGAACTTCTATTATACCCGTATAATAGATTGCCATGGTAAAGAGGTATGACGCAGTCGTTGTAGGGGGCGGCGGAGCAGGGCTTAGAACCGCAATAGAGATAGCACGGGACAGCTCCCTGAAGGTGGCGCTCGTGTCCAAGGTCTTCCCTACCCGCTCCCATACTGGTGCGGCGCAGGGAGGGATGAACGCAGCCCTAGGCAACGTTATAGCGGACGATTCCCCCGAAGCCCACGCCTACGATACCATAAAGGGTTCCGACTTTTTGGCGGATCAGGATGCGGTCTTCTTTATGACCGAAAACGCTCCCGAGATAATCTACGAGCTTGATAGGTGGGGTGTTCCCTTCTCAAGGCTTGAGGACGGTAGGATAGCCCAGAGACCCTTCGGAGGTGCTTCCTTTCCGAGGACCGTTTACGCTGCGGACAAAACGGGTCATGTGCTCTTGCACACCCTCTTTGAGCAGGCTCTCGCTAAGGAGAACATAGACTTCTATAACGAGTTTTTCCTTTTGGACCTCATCCATGACGGGGAAAGGGTCTTGGGGGTTCACATTTACGACATAAGGAACGGTGAGGTTCTCCTTCTTCAGGCTAAGGCTGTGATATTGGCGACCGGAGGTTTTGCTCGTATCTACTGGTTCAGGAGCACCAACGCAGTCGGAAACACGGGGGACGGTCAGGCGGTAGCCCTGCGAAACGGTATACCTCTAAAGGATGTTGAATTTATCCAGTTTCACCCTACTGGGTTGGCAAAGACGGGAATACTCCTTTCGGAAGCCTGTAGGGGTGAGGGCGGTTATCTGGTAAACAAACTCGGGGAGAGGTTTATGAAAAGATACGCTCCCGAGAAGATGGAGCTGGCGCCCAGAGATATGGTTTCCCGTGCCATAGAGTATGAGATCATGGAAGGGAGAGGCGTAGGAGAAGGGGCAAGAGCCTACGTATACCTTGATCTGAGACACTTGGGAGAGGAGAAGATTAACGAAAGGCTCCCTCAGGTGCGCCAGCTTGCCATGGACTTTGAAGGTGTGGATCCGGTTAAAGACCTCGTTCCCATAAGACCCACCGCCCACTACTGCATGGGCGGGATACATGTGACCGACTACAGGACCTCCGCAACACCCCTTAAGGGTCTGTATGCGGTCGGTGAATGTGCCTGCGTTTCTGTCCACGGTGCCAACAGGCTCGGAGGCAACTCCCTCACCGAGCTTATAGTCTTCGGTAAATACTGCGGTATAGCGGTAAAGGAGTTTGTAAAAGAAACGGATTTCGGGAATATTCCTCAAGGGGAAACCCTCAAAGAAAAAGAGATGATTGAAAACCTGATGAAAAGGGAAGGCAACGAGAACTTAGCTCAGATCAGGTCCCGCATGGGGGAAATAACTTGGGCTAAGATGGGCATATTCAGAGACGAGAAATCTTTAAAGGAAGCCTACGAAGAACTCTCCGGGCTTTTGGAAAGGTGGGAGAACATCCCCGTTGTGGACAAGTCACGGGTCTTCAACACCAACCTCATAGAGGTCCTTGAGCTGAGGAACATGCTTGAGCTGGCAAGGGCGGTAGCCTACGCTGCCCTCCACAGAAAGGAATCCCGCGGCGGGCACACCCGTGAGGACTACCCTGAAAGGGACGATGAGAACTTCCTAAAACACACCCTCGTTTTTTACAAAAACGGTGAGCTTTCCATAGATTACATTCCCGTCAGGATTACCAAATACAAGCCCACCGAAAGGAAATACTGATGTTCTTTTTGGTTCTGTTTTTGACGCTGAGCCTATCTTTCGGAGAGGAGGTCCTCGTGGCGAGTGCCTCCAGCCTGCGCCCTGCTCTAGAAAAAATAGTCCCCCTCTTTGAAAAGAAGGAAGGTGTAAAGGTAAAGGTGTCCTACGGATCTTCGGGGAATCTCTACAGGCAGATCTTGGGGGGTGCACCTTACGATGTGTTCCTCTCCGCCAACAGGCTATATGCGGAAAAGGTCCTCAGAAGGCTTAATCTTCCGAAAGAAAATCTGAAGGTTTTTGCCCTCGGAAGGCTCGTTATCTTCAGCGTTCAAAGGAAGTTAGAAAAGTTTGAGGATATCCTTTCTGCAGAGAGGGTGGCGATAGCAAACCCGCGCCATGCACCCTACGGGATGGCAGCGGTTGCCTTTCTGAAAAATAAGGGGTTCTACAAAAAGCTCAGGACCAAACTCGTTTACGGGGCGAACGTGGGTCAGGCGTTTCAGTTTGTGGTATCCGGCGGGGCACAGATGGGTATAGTTTCCCTCTCATACGTTAAGCTCTATGGCAGGGGGAGCTACCTCGTTGTGCCCAAGGATCTGCACCCCCCTATAGAACATACCTCCTTGCTTACAAGAAGGGGTATGGAAAAGGAGCACGCCAAGAGGTTCTTTGAGTTCCTCGGAAGCGAAGAAGCTCTAAAAATACTCAAAGAGAGCGGTTTTGAGATACCCGAATGATAGAGGCTCTGCTGATAAGCCTCAAACTATCCTCACTTACAACTGTCCTTTTGATCTTGATATCCGTTCCCCTCGCTTACCTGCTTGCCTTTTACCGCTTCTTCGGTAAAACCCTTCTTGAGTTTCTTTTGCTCTCTCCCATAGTCCTCCCGCCCACGGTGTTGGGCTTTTACCTGATGGTTATCCTCAGCCCCGAGAGTTTGATCGGCGGTCTCTTTAAAGACATCTTCGGAAAAACTTTCCTCTTTTCCTTTGAGGGGATACTCATCGGCTCCCTGATTTACTCCCTGCCCTTCGGGGTTTTCCCCGTAAGGGACTCTTTTGCGGGTATTCCCAAAAGACATCTTGAGATCGCCTACGTTTACGGATACTCCCCTTTAGAAGCCTTTTTTAGGGTCGTCCTTCCCCAAAGCTGGAGGGGTATTTTGACCGCAGGCGCTTTGGTGTTTTCCCACACCCTTGGAGAGTTTGGCGTCGTCCTGATGCTCGGCGGGAACATCCCGGGGGAAACTCAAACCCTCTCAATCTATATATACGACGAGGTTCAGGCTCTCAACTACAAAGAGGCAAACGAAGCCTCCTTGCTCCTTTTGAGTGCCTCTTTCCTTTCCTTGGTTCTTATCTCCCTCATAGGCAGGAGAAGGTTCAGGCTAACGCAAGGTTGAGGGCAATTTTGGAAAAAGGGGCAAAAGCCCCTACCTGAGGAGGGTTTTTATAACAGCCCATACTTTGCTTTCGTATACTCCGGTAGTGTCCACCCCCTCAAGGGTCTCAAGGGAGTTACCTCCCGAAGACAGACCGAAGGGTCTATCAAAGACGTCCCTTCCGTATCTGAAAGCTTGCACCTTGACTATCCTGTAGTATTGCTTGTTTATCCCGTAGGCTCTCTCTGCAGAAGGCAAGAAAAGGTCGGGTTTTATCGTGCCGTCATTGTTTAGGTAGTTTATAAGGGATGGATCGTTCAGCAGGTTTCTGTCTGGACTCAGAACGAAAGATATTTTGTTCGGATCGGTGCTTATCTTCGCAAGGATTTCGCTGTTGCTCCTGAAGTGGTCACCCCCGCCGGTCATGGAGAAGTAGATCTGATACTCCCCGGGGGCACTGCTCGGGTTTGCGGAGCAGAAGGCTTCAAGGGCTGATCTGAGGGCATCTCCGACGTTTAAGCTACCCAAGTTGGAACAGCTTATCTCCCTGTAGCTCCAGTCCTTTATGTTGGCTCTGGTTAGGTTGTAGTCCTGTTCCATCCACCCCTCCGCACCCGGAACCTTTCTCCAGAAGGTAAAGGTCCCGTCAACGGTTCCACCGACACCTCCGTGACAACCTATGCAAAACCTACTTTCCTCCCGAGTCTGAGGTCTAAGGTTTCCATTTTCATCTTCAATGAATGCTGCCATCTCCCAAAGTCCGGATCCACTGAAGAACCTTCCCTTATCCCAGAAAAAGTTTCCTTCCTCCTCCTCTTCCTCTCCGCCTCCCTCACGAACGGGTGCGTAGGCAACCTTCTTCATATACCTCATTTCCTTTAGACGAACCGATTTGAAGGAGTAGGTGTTTGCCGGATCAAGATAGTAGATAGGGTGGGCAAACTCCGTTCCCGGAGGATACTGGTATGTGATCACCTCAACGTCGGAAGCATCCCCCTCGTAGCGGGATGGCATGGTAAAGTCTCCTACCTCGGTGTCCGTGCAAAGCTCACCGGGCTTTACACCCTTTACCGCACATTCAAGGATGGCAAGGTTATTCTTATAAGTTGAGAGGTCAAAGGTGCCGTTCCTCTGCCTGAACTTTTCCGGAAGTCTTATCAGGGTGGAGTCTATCCGTCCGTTGGTAGGAAAGAATCCGGGAAAGGGCTTCCACTTGAAAACCCGCCAGCCGGTATATTCGCCGTTCCACTTGACGAAACCTTCCGAATCCACATTTACAAGACTGTAGTTTCCATTGCTGTAAGAGTAAAGGGGAGGAACGTCGGGGAAATACTCAAGTTCACCCTCTCCCCTGCTCAGGAAAGCGGGCGTCCAGTTGTCCGTCCTTATCCAACCTTCTATCTGTGCATCCGATGGGATTGGAATGTGCCCTATGGTTAAGTCCGGGCTTATAGCGTTGAGCCACGGGTTGCCCATAGCCTTTATCTCCTCAGGGAAAGCGTAAGAAAGGGTTAGATCAAAGTCTTCCACCTCGTTGGCATAGGGTGTGTTGGCTTTCGTGTGGCACACGTAACAAGGGTTGGCAACAGCCCGACCTTGAGCCACCACACCCGTATCCGTGTAACACTCGAGGGGGATGTTAGGTTCGGGGTTGTGTTCCTTAGAGGCTAAGATTCTCTCCGCATCGGTATCGGAGGACCCGCAAGCCAGAGCAAGTACCGCAACCACAGAGGGAAAACCCTTCTTCATTACTTTCCACCTCCTTCCTCGCCG
>WFYH01000083.1 GCA_015490215.1 Aquificaceae bacterium | reverse complement strand
GTAGTCGGGTTCTCCCGCACCGAAGCCTATAACGTCTATACCTTTTGCCTTTAGCTCCTTTGCTTTTGCAGTTATGGTCAGCGTAGCGGAAGGTTGGAGCCTCTTGACCCTGCTTGAGATCATAAGAAAAATTTTAGCAGGCGAAAGGGACGGAAAAGCTGTAAGATAATATCAATCCGGAGGTTAAGTTGATGAAGGATATACTGGCTCAGCTTGTCCCCGTGGTTGTGGAGCAGACACCGCGCGGGGAAAGAGCCTTTGACATATACTCAAGGCTCCTGCAGGACAGAATCGTCCTCTTGGGATTCCCCATAGACGACCACATAGCCAACCTGATAGTTGCCCAGCTTTTGTTCTTGGAGTCTCAAGACCCCGAAAAGGACATATACCTTTACATAAACACGCCCGGAGGTTCCGTCACAGCGGGCATGGCTATATACGACACGATGCAGTATATAAAGCCCGACGTTGTTACCATCTGCATAGGTCAGGCTGCCTCCATGGGGGCGGTTCTGCTCGCCGCAGGGGCAAAGGGTAAGAGATATGCCCTGCCCCACTCAAGGATAATGATCCACCAGCCCCTCGGCGGAATTCAGGGACAGGCAACTGACATAATCATCCATGCGGAGGAGATAAAGAGGATAAAGAACATGCTCAACGAGATCCTCGCCAAGCATACCGGTCAGCCTTTGGAGAAGATAGAAAGGGACGTGGAAAGGGACTACTTCATGTCAGCGGAAGAGGCAAAAGAATACGGTGTAATAGATAGGGTCATAGAAAAGAGGGAGTGAGGTGCAAAAGAGGGTGGTTCAGCGCTGTTCCTTCTGCGGAAAGTCTCAGGACGAGGTAATTGTCCTAATAGCCGGACCTTCCAACGTCTTTATATGCGATGAGTGCACGGAAAAGTGTTATCAGCTTGTCAAGGAACATAAAAGGCAGGAGAGAGCTTTTGAACTCAGCGATCTGCCCACCCCTGAAAAGATAAAGGCTATCCTTGACGAATACGTGATAGGGCAAGAGAGGGCTAAGAAGGTCCTCTCGGTGGCTGTTTACAACCACTACAAGAGGATAAAAGCCAAGGAGATGGGTCTGGAGCAGGGAGACGTTGAGGTAGAAAAGAGCAACGTCCTTCTTATAGGTCCTACGGGTTCAGGTAAAACCCTTCTGGCGAAGACCTTAGCAAAAATCTTGAACGTTCCCTTTGCCATAGCCGATGCTACCTCCCTGACGGAGGCGGGCTATGTGGGTGAGGATGTAGAAAACGTCCTTACCAGACTCCTTCAAAACTGCGGATACGATGTTAAAGCCGCCCAAAGGGGGATCGTCTACATAGACGAGATAGACAAGATAGCCAAAAAGTCGGGTATAAACCCCTCCATAACGAGGGACGTTTCGGGTGAAGGTGTCCAGCAGGCTCTCCTGAAGATAATAGAGGGGACGGTGGCAAACGTCCCACCCCAAGGGGGAAGGAAGCACCCCCACCAAGAGTTTATTCAGGTGGACACAACGGACATCCTGTTTATATGCGGTGGTGCCTTTGTAGGTCTTGAGGACATCATAAAGCACAGACTTGGCAAGTCCACCGTAGGGTTTGAGTCTTCCATAAAGAAGGTAAAGGACGAGAACGTTTTGGCACTCGTAGAACCCGATGACCTCATAAGATACGGGCTGATTCCCGAGTTCGTGGGTAGACTTCCAGTTATAGCCACCCTTGAGGAGCTTACCGAAGACGACCTTGTAAGAATACTCATTGAACCTAAAAATGCCCTCACCAAGCAGTATAAAAAGCTCCTTGAACTTGACGGCGTTGAGCTTGAATTTACCGAGGAAGCCCTGAGGGAGATAGCTAAAGAAGCTATAAGGCGCAAAACCGGTGCCCGTGGGCTGAGGGCGATAATGGAAGAGATAATGACCGACATAATGTTTGAGGTCCCGTCCCTCAAAAACGTGGAGAGGGTTATAGTTGATGCGGAAACGGTAAAGAACAAACAAAAGCCCAAGCTCCTCTACAAGAAAGCGGTATGAACAAACCCGTAGTCAGATACCTTAACGTTCAACCCTTTCAGGATAGGTTCCTGATCTCCGACCCTTTGGGACTTACCGAACCCCTGATAGTTACAAGGGAACTCCTTTTTATCATGAGCCTTATGGACGGCTCAAGGGACGAAAGGGAAATAAGGGCGGAGTTTTTTAAAAGGACGGGTCTTCTTCTGAGCGAACAGGAGCTGAAGGAAGTTCTTGAACTCCTTGATAAGAATTACCTTCTGCTGAACGAGAACTTTGCCAAGAAGCTGGAAACTCTCAGGGAAGAAGCTCTAAAAAGGGACAAAAAACCTCCGTTCCATGCAGGTGAGGCTTATCCCAAAGATCCAGAGGAACTGGAAAAGTTCATAGACGGTTCCCTTGAAGGTGAGAGGAAAGAAAGGGCTGTAGGTATCCTCGTCCCCCACATGGACCTGAGGGTAGCCCACTCTACATACGGTAAGGTTTACGGATCTCTGGACGTGGATCCGGAGCTGGTTCTTATCTTGGGAGTGTCCCACTATCACCACGAGATGCCTCTTTCTGTTCTACCCGTTGACCTTGAAACGCCTTTGGGCATTCTTGAGGTGGACAAAGAGCTTGCGGTAAGGTTGAACGACCTTTTTGACTTTGACCTCTTCCACGACGTTCTTTCCTACGAAAGGGAGCACTCTGTGGAGTTTCAAACCATCTTTGTAAAGAGGCTCTTCCCCGAGGCGAAAGCCCTGCCGATGATTATTTCCTACGGGGAACCAGAGCAACTCGAGGAGTTTGCAGATAAGATAGCATCCCTTATTAAAGACAGAGATGTCCTCGTTATATCCAGCGTGGACATGAGCCATGTGGGAAAGAAGTTCGGGGACCCAGCCTCTTATGATCCTTCCGACAGGGACAGGGAGTATCTATCTTTGCTTGAAGAAATGAAATCCGAAGAGGCATACAGACTGCTCGCCTCGGACGGCAACAGAACCCGAATAGACGGGCAATTTACCAACTACGTGTTTTTGGAAGTTATAAAAAGGCTTGGGGCAAATTCCGGAAAGCTCTTAGACTACGACATCTACCACGAAGAGCCTACCGACTCAAAGGTCTCCTATGCGGGAATGGTATTCAGCTAAACCCCTACTCCAGCACTGCACCCCTTGAAGCGGAAGTTACCAGCTTGGCGTATCTTCTGAGCCAAGGGCTTGGTATATC
>WFYH01000082.1 GCA_015490215.1 Aquificaceae bacterium | reverse complement strand
GAGGATCCTGTTGTAGCCGATGTATTTTTCGTCTCCGAATACCTGAATCCTTACGTCCTTGCCGTCGGTTTGCTGAAGGATCTCCTCAACGAGAGCGGTCCCCGCTATTCCGTTTCCGATGATCACTATCTTCATAGCTCGCCTCCTTGAAAGAGGATTTGCAAAGAGCGTGCCAAAGTTTGTATCTATACCCCGTTTATATCGGCGGAGATAGAGCTTTAAAAATCACAGGTTCTTCAAAATCTTCCTTATGGTTTCTACCATTCTCTCGTAGTGCTTTCCTTTCCAGAAAATGTGCCCGCAAGAAGGACAGAGGGTAAAGTCCGTGGCGGTTTCGTAGGCTTTCGTGGGGATTCTGTCCTTGAAATCCTCCTTTCTGATGGGGGTCAACTCGGTCCCGCAGTAGGGACAGAGATTAAGCTTAAGCTCTCCATTGAGACCGAACTTTTTAACAACCATAGACAGCTGAAGCTCCCAATCATGGCGGGGAACCACGAGATAATCTATGCCCAAGTTCTTAAGGGTTTTCTCCCACCTCCTTGATGTGGTTATGAACACACGATCCCTTGCCCTGAGCAGATCCTTATAATTTATAGGTCCCTCAAGCACTTCAACGTCGTATCCCAAAAATCTGAGCCACTTCCCCAGTTTTGATAGGTTGTTTTCCACCAAAAACTTCAACTCACCTCCACACCAAGGGGGCTATCACAGCCGTGATGACTATGTTGGCAAGGGTTAAGGGAAGCATTATCTTCCAAGCGGTTTCTGTAATCTGGTCTATCCTGTATCTGGGTAGTGTCCAGTGGAGCCAAAGTATAAAGAGGAAGAGGGCTGTTACCTTGAGCAGGAACCAAACGTAGGGGGAGAAGGGACCGAGGAAAAAGAGAGGGTCTACAAAACCTAAGAAGGGGATGTTTATCGGAGACCAACCGCCGAAAAAGAGAACTACAGCTATGGCGGAAAGGGAGAGGACTTCCACATACCACTCAACCAAGGGGAAGAGACCGAACTTCATACCGCCGTATTCAACGGTGAAACCTGTAACCAGCTCCGCTTCCGCCTCCTGAATATCAAAGGGAACCCTTCCCGTCTCCGCAAGCAGGGCAAACATGTAGACCACGAAGGCTACCGGTTGAACCCACACATACCAGAGGTTCTGCTCTATCTGCCTTTGAACTATCTCGTAGGTGGAAAGGGTCCCCGCCAAGATTATGGGACCCATGACCGCAAAGGTTATTACCACCTCGTAAGAGATGATTATTCCCGCCTTTCTCATAGAGCCTATGAGGGGATACTTAGAGTTGGAAGCCCATCCTGCTATGGCTATGGCGTAGACCGCCAAAGATCCGAGACCGAAGACCAAGAGGAGACCCACATTAACGTCGGTGAGGATGGGTTTTATCTTGTATCCGAAAAGCTCAAACTCGGGACCGAAGGGAACCACTGCAAACACAAGGGTTGCGGGGACAAGAGCCATAATTATGGCGAGGTTATACAGAAACTTGTTCCCGTATCTCGGGAAGAGGTCCTCTTTGGTTATGAGCTTGAGACCGTCCGCAAGAGGTTGCAGAAGTCCGTGCCAGCCTACCACCATGGGACCGGGTCTTCTCTGTATGTGAGCGGCGACCTTCCTCTCAACCCACGTCAGGTATGCTCCCACCCCGAGGACTATTCCGAGGATTACGAGTATCTTGATGACTGCTATTATCAGCCCCGCCACGACGCTCTCCATCTACCGCCTCCTCAGAGTAGTCCGAATTTCTTAAGTATACCCGCAGGAGACTTCATAGTCCCTCTAAATTATAAGCCCCGTCTCTCCTCGGGTATTCACCCGATTTCCTCGGAAGGCTTTCCGATATAAAAGCCTTGGCAGTAGGGTATGCCGAGCCTCTTCACCTCAGAAAATATCCTTTCGTTGGATACGAACTCCGCAACCGCCTTCACCTTAGCCTTTTTGCAGAAGTCCGCTATGGTTGAAACGACAAGCCTAACGTCTTCACTCTCGGGCAGATACTCTATCAGGGAACCGTCAATCTTCAGTATGTCGGGCTTGAGAGCGGTCACGTAAGAAAAGTTGGAGTATCCGCTTCCGAAATCGTCTATTGCTATCATGGCACCTAGCTTTCTGACCCTATAGATAAACTCGCTTACCTCACCGAAGTTTTCTATACTCTCGCTCTCCAAGATTTCAAAGATCATCCTGTTAGCTATACCCTTGTTTTCCTCCAAAAGCTCGTAAATAAAACCTTTCACATCCTCATCAACTATGTCGTCGGCGGAGAGATTGACAGAGAATCGAAAAGGTTTGTTTTCAAAGGTTTTCACCGCCTTTAGAATAACAGCCTTAGTTAGCCTGCTGTAATATTTAGATTCTTTGGCTACCTCAAGAAAACTCTGAGGTAGCAAAAGTCCGTTTTCTTTGTCTTTCAACCGCACCAAGCACTCATAAAAGAAGGTCTGTCCTCCATTTGTGTCCGCTACCCTTTGAAAGTGGAGAACAATCCTGTTCTCCACAAGGGCTTCTTTGAGCAGAAGCGTAACCCTCAGGTTTTCTTCAAGGGATCTCTTCATCTCCTCTTCAAAGACCGCTATCTTTTCCCTCCTGCGCTTTACAAACTTCATTGCTATGTCCGCATTTTCAAGGAAGGGGGGACTGCAGGATATACCCGCAGAAACGCTCAGGGAAAGGCTGACGCCCCTTATGAAGAATG
>WFYH01000081.1 GCA_015490215.1 Aquificaceae bacterium | reverse complement strand
AGGGAGATCCCTTTCAAAGACCTTTTTGCCCATTCAAATTCTTTCCTGAGGAACTCTTCCAAGAACTTCTTGTTGTAGACTCCCGTATCCACATCTATAAACGCTTTCTTGAACTCCTCCGTTATGTCTTTGAGGATCAGCTGGGCTATTCCCATCTTTCCGACCTCAACGTATATGCCCGCCACGCTCCAGACAACATCGTCCGCTATAATCCTTTCGGAAGCTTTGCCCTCTTCCTTTAATCGGGCTATAAGCCTGTGCCAGCTTCTCTCCGGAAATAGATAGGTGGGGTCTTTGCCGATTATCTCTTCCCCGAGCTTTTCCTTTGCGAACTTGTTTGCCCACGTTATCACATGGCTGTTTTCCGATGTCTCGTGTATCTCTATAACTATTTCGGGAATGTCGTCCATCAGGGACTTCATGGCGGTGATCTTTTTCTCAAGGCTCTGGATGTAGTCTATGGCTATGCTTCCCGCTATGTCCCTGTAGGAGAGGACAGCTACGGGCTTTCCGTGGGAGTCAACTATGACTATCCTTCTTATGTTGTTCTCCCGCATCCTCTTGTATACGGCGGAGACGGGTTCATCCATGTGGGCGGTGACAACGGGGTGGCTCATGTAGTTACCCACCCTGCCTTGCGGATCTACCCCCTCTCTGAAAAGCTTGAGTATATCGCTCTCGGTGATAATCCCCTTGAGCACCCCTTTTTCCACCACGGGGACCGCACCTATGTTTCTATCCTCCATAAGGGATAGAGCTTCTTTGAGGGGTGCGTTTATATCAACCGTGACGAGGTTCTGCTCCTTAACAAGGTGAGCTATCTTGAGATCAAGCATAAAGATGACATCTTCTAAGTTCAGGATCCTCCTTTGGGTTATAACCCCTAAGAACTCCTCCTTTTCGTCCACGACCACGAGCCTTCTTATCTTTCTTGAAACCATAAGCCCAAGGCAGGAGAGGATCGGTTCGCTTTTTCTTACCGTAACTATATCCTTAGTGGCATGCTTGTAAGCCTTCTCGGAAAGACCCACCCCGTGGTTAAAGAGCCTGAGGATGTCCCTTTCCGTGATTATGCCTACGGGTTTTTTATCCTCAACGAATACAACCACCCCCTCCGAATTCTTGTTCATAAGTTCTACAACTTCTTGCAGGGTTGCGTTTTTATCTGCGGATACGTTCTCGGTCAGTATTACATCCCCGGCGGTGAGGTTAACCATGATGCCCACTTTAACATTATAAGTTTAGTGGTATATTCAGCTTTTCCGCATCTCCTTTTCAACCACACGGATCATGCTCTTATGAGATAAAAGTGGATCGTATATTCCTATATCTTTCAAAAGAGCTCCGTCACCGCCGGTTACAATTACCTCTAATTTTTTTCCGAACTCTTTTTCCCATTTGGAGACGGTTTTTTCAACAAAGCTTTTCGTTTCCAAAAGTACACCTGCTACGGTGCACTCGTAGGTTGACCTTCCGATCGTGAGATCAAGTTTTTCAGGTTCGTAGAGGGGTATCCCCTCTGTTGCCTGCCCCAGAGCTTTTAACTTCAAGCCTACACCTGCAGTTATAAAGCCTCCTCTAAAGACCCCTTCCAAAACGAGATCTATTACCAAGGCGGTTCCTGCGCTTACGACTACTGCGTTCTCCGAATAAAAGCTCTCGGCCCCAAAGGCTAAAAGAACTCTGTCGGTTCCGAGGGTCTCGAGTGTCTCGTAGTCCACCTCTATAGGTATGTCTTCTTTTTTCAGAATTTTCAGCTTCGAACCGTATTTTCCCCTCAAAAGCCCTAGGGGTTTTCTGTTGACCGCACACACAACGACGAGGTCACATTCATCTTCAAGGGCTTTTTCTAACTTATTCAGCTCCACCTTTACCGTCTTTATAGGTTTTCCTCCTTCAAAAAGACATAGGTCAGCATTGGTGTTCCCTATGTCAACGGTAAGGATTTTCATGCGATTTCTTCGTTCCTATAAAGGATGTGTCAAGGAGAACCTTCATAGAGCTTTCTTTTGTCCTCTACTGCATTTCCGCCCGCTTTTATGACTCCTGCAAGTTCAAGGATGCTTTCCTTTCCCCTTTTTACTATCTCAAAACCGAGCCTCCTGAATATCCTCACTGCGTCCTGAGTAGTAAAGTCAAGGAGTGTCAGCCCTGTTCCTTTCGCTTCAAAAACCTTCCCGAGAGCTTTTTTTGCAGGAAGCTCTCTTCCCCCTATAACTACATAGTATGTAGCCTGCGGATCGTCCTCAATACTGAAATTCTTAAGGAGTTCCTCAACCTCTTTCTTTTCCACTTCAAAACCCTTCCTTCGGAGCACTACCTGCATATGCAGCAAAGTAAGAAGTGTATGTTGAGTAAATATGATTTATATCATCAAATCTCTTAAGAATTGACACAGGAAAAGTTAAACTTCAAAAATCTCACTTTTTATCTGAAAGATTAGGTGCGGACAACACCTTTCAAGGAAGTTCTCTATGTCGCTTAGGACGGACTTTATATGGTTCACATCGCTACCTGCCACCGCAACCCCCAAACTGCTCCTTTGCCAGAGGTCCTGACCTTCCACCTCCGCAACGGATACGTTGAACCTGCTTTTGAGTTTGTCCTTGATTGACCTTATCTCCTTTCTCTTTTCTTTCAGGGATGCGCTATCGGGAATGAAAAGCTCAAGGATCATAACCCCTACTATCATCCTTCTCCCTGAAAAATCTTCTGATCAGCCGGGCACATCTGCTGTCGGGCAGATAAGTCCATTTTACCTTGGAGTTTAGCCTTTCGTCATCAAGAACGTTGTAGAGGCTCAAGACCCCTCCGTGTTTGTAATCTAAGGCTCCGAAAACCACCCTCTTTACACGGAAAAGAACAAGAGCATAGGAGCACATAAGGCAGGGTTCAAGGGTTACGTATACCTCGCAGTCGCTCAACCGCCAAGTCCCGAGATTTTGGGAAGCCTTTTTCAGGGCAAGTATCTCCGCATGGGCGGAGGCGTCCTGCAGGGTTTCCACGAGGTTGTGGGCACGACCTATAACTTTACCTTCCTTTACAACCACACAGCCTACGGGAACTTCCCCTTTCTCAAAAGCTTTTTCCGCCTCTTTAAGAGCTTCTTCAAGGAAGGGGCGGAGATCCATATGATCTTTTATAACAGGTTCCGCCCCTCCCGAGATTAATTACTTCCTTTTTACGTAGTCGGTAAAGACGTAGTCCTTCCTTTCCACAAGCTTATGGCAGGAGAAACACTGCATGTAGTCCTTGGGGCTTTTGCCGAAGACCTTGTATTTACCTGTCTTGGCATCGTAGACAAATCTGGCGAACCCCCATCCTGCGGTGTCTTTAAACCGCTTGGAGTCTTTTATCATGAACTCAACCCTTTGGATTACGTCAGGTTCAACGGAAGCCTCAAAGTCGGGGTTCTTTTTCAGGCTGTAGCCTATCTTAACGATTATGGATCCGTCGGGGAACTTCTTCATACCCTGTCTGTAGGCTTCCACCGCTATTGGGTTTCCTATGATGTATCTGAGTTCGTTTTTGTCGGTTCTGTAGTGGGTAGCGACCACGTGCCAGTTCTCGTAGCCCTTTATCACACCGAACTTAAGACCCGTAGGCGCCTCAAGATCCCAGTCGCTTGCGAAGGCGAGCGCTCCCAAGCCCAATATAGCAACAGCCTTTTTCATACCTTTTACCTCCCGTGGGTTTTGGAAGAAATTTAGGATGCTTTTTTGAACTTTTCTTGAACTTTCTTTGAAAGAGCTTCAAAATTTCCTCGGATGAGGGGAAAGATATTAATCGTAGAGGACGATCCCCTTATAGCGGATATGGTCAAGAGGTATTTAGAAAGGGAAGGCTTCAAGGTATTTTGGGACTCGGAAGGAAGCTCGGCTCTTAGAACCTTTGAGCTTATAAAACCCGACGTGGTTATCCTTGACCTGATGCTCCCCGATGTGGACGGCTTTGACCTGTGCAGGGTTTTCTCTCAGACGGAGACGATGGTGCTTGTCCTGACGGCAAAGGATGCGGACGAGGATAAGATAGTGGGTCTTGAACTAGGAGCGGATGACTACCTCACAAAGCCTTTCAACATGAGGGAGCTTATAGCAAGGGTCAAAGCCCTGATCAGAAGGAAAGGAAAACTCATACCGAAAGGCTCCCTCAGGGTGGGAGACCTTGAACTTAAATCCGAGGAGATGAGGTTTTACCTCAAAGGAAAGCCCCTTGATCTAACACCCAAGGAGTTTTTGATCCTCAGAAAGCTCCTGTCCAACCGTGGAAGGGTGGTGTCCAGAGAGGAGATCATCTCGGAGATCTACGGTGAAAAGGTGCCTGACTACGAGCGCATAGTAGACACCTACATCTACAGGATCAGAACAAAGCTGATGGAGATAGACAGAGCAACCGCCGACAGGATAAAAACGGTCAGGGGGTTCGGCTATCGCTTTGAATAAGGTTTCCTTCTTCACCTTATCTTTCAGCCTGCTTCTTGTAACCTACTTTGCGGTAGCGGGGCTTATAGCCTTTTTTACCGTAAAGATCGTAGGAATACCCATAGGCAAGAAGATGTTCACAAAGATAGTCCTTACCATACTGGCTTTTACACCCCTTTACATAGCCGTTGCCCTCTTGCTATCAAAGGTGTTAGAGAGGGATCTAAAGAGGCTATCTAAAGCGGTAAAGAACCTACCCTCTTCGGAGGAGATGCCCGAAAGCTTCGTCAAAGAGGTGGACGATCTTGCCAAGGTTCTTTCACTCCAATCGGGTAGGATAAAGGATCTGCTGGAAGCCCAAAGGATGATGCTTTACAGGATAGCTCACGACCTGAAGACCCCCGTAACCAACCTGAAAAATGTCTTACTTGCCATGAAGGACGGCGTAATATCTGAGGACGAAAGGGGCTTTTACACGGAAAGGCTGATTGCCGAAGCCGACAAGATAAACACTTTTTTAAACAGGATCCTTGAAGACCTGAAAAAGATTAGCAGAAACCTTGAGAGGGAAAAGGTAAACCTGTGTGCTTTTTTAAAGGACGTGGAGGTCCTCTGGAAGTTCAGATTTGAAAGGAAAGGAATTAACCTTAAGATAGAGTGCAAAGACAACGCCGTAGTGGAAATACCGCCCGCAGACCTTGAGGAGATACTAAACAATCTCCTTGAAAACTCCTTAAACCATACGAAGGAGGGGTTTGTAAAGATTGAAGCCTTCCGCCGAGGTGAAGGCGTTGTGATAAGAGTGGAAGACACGGGCACAGGTATATCCCAACCCAAGCTCAGGGAAGCTTACAGGAGGGGCAGTTTAGGACTTTACATCGTCAGGGAGCTTACTTGGAAGAACGGAGGTAATCTGAAAATACACTCTTCCGAGAAGGGAACCGTAGCGGAACTTGAATTCATAAGCATCTCCAAATTGTAAGACGGTTAAAGGATTTATACTTTTTTAGATGGCTAATCTTTTAACGATAATAAGGGCACTTCTTTCTATACCTACCGCAGTGGCGGTCCTTCAGGGATACTATACGGTCGCTTTGGTGCTTACCCTTTTGTGCGCCCTCTCCGACTTCCTTGACGGGTGGATAGCCCGCTTTAGCGGAGATAGAACAAACCTCGGGAAGCTCCTTGATCCCTTTGCGGACAAGGTGTTTATTATGGTTGTCTTGGTAGCCCTCGTGGATGCGGACAGGGTAAGCTCACTTCCCGTGATACTTTTGCTTATAAGGGAACTCGGTGTTTCACTCCTCAGGGCGTTTGTAGCCTCCCAAGGCTTGCTAATGGAAGCTTCCCACCTCGGTAAGATAAAGACCTTCCTTGAATTTACCTCTTTGGCGTTCATACTTTACGGTCTTCCCGTCGGAATATACCTTTTGTGGATATCCGTGATCTTCGCCTACGTTTCCGCTTACGAATACATCAGAGCTTATGTGAACCTATCTACCCTTACAGGCAGAGCCTCCGGCAGGGATTAAATCCTTTAAAATCTTTATCACGGAAAATGATACCCTTAGTTTTAGTGTTGTTACTTTTAGGGTGGGCGGTGGGATCGGAACCCCACTATCTTGAGAAGGGGGACATATCTTTATCCTTTAAAAGATTTATAGAAGGAAAGGCTGATCCTTATGACCTTTACATCATAAAGAGCCTCGGGGAGCTTGTGAAAGAAAACCCTCCCGCCCACATCAGGTTTTACACCTACGGTCTTGTAAACGAGAAGAGGGGTGACTACGAAAAGGCGGTACGGTTTTATCTGAAGTCTATAGAAGCCTTCTCCGGCTACAACCCTTCCTACTTTAGGCTCAACTTCCTCCTGAGGAAGGTAAAGAATGCAGACTTCTTTCGGGAGAGAATGACCACCCTTGTGAGAAAGCGCTTTGAAAAGACCCCTCCTGTTATACTTGAGAATCCCGAGGACAAATACGTGATTTTGGTGGAAAAAATGTCCCAGTATCTTCTTATCTATCGGGGAAAGAAACTCGTTGAACTCTATCCCGTGACTACGGGCAGGGACTGGGAGGACAAGTGGAGGGAAGGCGACAAAAGAACCCCCGAAGGTATCTACTACTTTACCGAGTTCATTCCCCCCAACAGGCTCCCAAAGATTTACGGGGGCATAGCGGTCGTTTTGAACTACCCTAACCCTGTAGATAGGCTCCTTCGCAAAGGCGGTAGCGGTATCTGGCTGCACGGAAGCGACGAATCGGACAGGAACAAGATACCTTTCAGCACGCGGGGATGCGTGGTAGCGGGCAATGACGATCTGAAAAGGATCGTAAAAAAGATTTCTCTGAAAAACACCCTTATAGCCATATACAAGGAAATCCCCGCCCGTCTGGAAACCGATGACGTCGTGGGATTTTTGAAGGCTTGGGAGAAAAGTTGGGAAGAGAGGGATGTAAAAAAGTTCCTTTCTTTCTACTCAAAAAAGTTCAGATGGAAGGGGGGAGGCTTCAGAGAGTGGGCACGGTATAAGAGAAGAGTTATACGAAACAAGAAATTCATAGAGGTTGACCTTAGCGACATAACCGTCCTTGCCTTCAGGAGGGGGCTTTCGCAAAAGGTTGAATACTACGTTGCGGAGTTTCGCCAGCGTTACAGATCCGACAAATACAAGGATGAGGGCATAAAAAGGTTGTATATTATAAAGACATCAGGAGGGCTTAAGATAATAAGTGAAGAATTTATCAAGGGAGGGTCACGGGATGGCGCTCGTCCAACTGCTCTTGGTAGGGTTGGTGAGCCTAAGCTTTGCTATCTGCAGGCCTTCGTCGGCGGCACTTGAGATAGACTCAAAAACCCTTGAGCAGAAAGGTCAAAAATACAGGCGTGCGGACGTTCTTATCTTCCTCCCCATAGAGAAGAAGATACTCAAGGATAAGCTGAAGACCCTTGAGGTAAAAACCGAAATAGACCCTTACGGAATAGACCTGCACAAGGTTTCCCTAAAGATAAGGAACATAAGCGATAGGGCTGTGGACGGAGCCTACATAAAACAGCCCCTTTGGGGTGTCTCCATAGTCAGCGAAGCTGTAAACGCCAGAAGGATAATATCAAGATCACCCCTGATTTTTGAATCTATGGTTCTCTACATAACCGACATGAGCACAGGGGATTTCAAATTGTCCCTTCCTACCTTGCTTCCCGGAGAAGAGATAGAGGTGTCCTATCTTCTCAAAGGAAAACCTCCGAGAAAGCCGACCGTGGAAGGTAACACAACCCTCGTGCGGAAGCGAACCGAAAGGGTCTACATGCTCGTGGCAAAATACACCTTCCTTTTCCCCTACGGGAGGACAAAAACGAGGGATGTAAATTTGGAGAACATAAAGGAACTTTTGGAAGGCTTCAGGCGGGCGGGTTTGAAGCCAATGGTCAAAATCGTAGGAACTGCAGATGGGGTTAGAAGGAGCGACAGAAAAAACAGGGAAGTAGCCAAAAGGAGGGCTACCTTCGTTGCACGCGAGATATTCGGGGAGAAATACGCCTGTCTTCTGAGGAGCAGGTTTGCGGAAAGTAGGTAAACTTCGGCAGTTCTTTGGCAACTAAAAACAAAGATTTATCAAAACCCTCGGGGTGGGGGGACTTGAACCCCCGACCTTCGGCTCCCAAAGCCGACGCTCTACCACCTGAGCTACACCCCGTTTTATTTACAATTTTAAGGTAAGGTTTTCCGTGGGAGTAGACTTTCGGAACAGGGCTATGAGGATCTTTTTGATAGAGGATGATGAAGACATAGCCTTAGTGGTAAAAGAAGCCTTTAAAAGTCAGGGGTTTGAGGTAGAACACTTCCCGAAGGCTCTTGATTTCTTCTCCGCCATAGAAAAGAGAACGCCGGATCTTGTCGTTATTGACATTATGCTTCCGGATTTTGACGGCTTTAGAATCGCCAATTTTCTCAAAAACAGACCGGACCTTTCGGACATTCCCGTAATTTTCCTTACCGCAAAGGTATCCGAGGAGGATAAACTCAGGGGCTTTGATCTTGGTGCAGATGACTACATTACAAAGCCATTTTCGGTAAAGGAACTTCTTGCAAGGGTGAACGCCGTTCTGAGGAGGGTAGGTAAGAAAAAGGAAGGAAAAGTATTTAAGATCGGCGGGCTTGAAGTAGACACGGAAAGGGTAAAGGTAACGGTAGAAGGGAAGGAGATTAAACTCACACCTTCCGAGTTCAAAATTATGAGGTTTCTACTTGAAAACTACGGAAAGCCCGTAAGCAGGGAAAGGCTTATAGAAGGCGTATGGGGATACGATCATGAAGCGAGCGACAGAACCGTGGACGTTCATATAAAACACCTAAGAGACAAGCTCGGGAAATACGGCAAATGTATAAAAACTGTAAGGGGCTTCGGTTATAAGTTTGAGGTGTGAGATCCATCATCTTTTAAACCTTCATCTACTATTACCACATCAGCCTTCTTTACAAGATCGCTTCTGAGGTCCTTGAGATCCCCTATAACCGCAATGACTTTTCTCTTTTTTAGAAACTTCCTTTCAATCCTTTCCCTTGACTTCCTATTTTTTACCTTCACAACTCTCATGACTTTCTCCTCCTAATTACCTAAAGTTTTGCAGACCTTGACAATGGGCCACTCAAGTCTGTAAAAAAGAACCTCCCCGAGGAATACTCCAAGGAGGTAGTAGAATGCTTGAAGAAGCTAAATACTACTCCTTACTTAATATTTTTCCACGTCGTCCCTACATACTGTCCTCCTCACCTACATATTCTGCCTCAACTCTTTCAAGATTCCTGAGCTCTTCTAACTTCGATCCCCTACCTCAGATTCGATCTCTCATACGCCAGCTCCTTGCTAAACTCAGCTCCTCTCACAGACCCTTCCTCATCGCAGATACCACCCTCCTGAGAAAAACTGGTTCCAAGATTGAAGGTGTCAAAAAACTCTACGATCCTTACTCCTAGAAAGGTTATCCCCTCCCACAGAGCCTTAGTCATTGTCCTCTGGACAAACGGGCTATAAACTTCTTCTTTCTTCTTCTCACCGAAAATACGAATACCTTTGTTGGGCGCCTACCTGCCATACTATTGCAAATGCAAAAGTATACAACCTTATTTTTAGATTGGAGCGGTTATAATTTCTCTTACCATGAATATGGTAAGGCTT
>WFYH01000080.1 GCA_015490215.1 Aquificaceae bacterium | reverse complement strand
CTTTTCCCCCACCCACCGCCCTTTAATCTTTTTCTCCTTCCCTCACCAGATATCTAAGCCCAAGCGCCCCAAGTAAAGCCTCGGTGAACCCGAAAGCCAGAGCTACACCGAGGATTAGAAAGATAGCCATGAGCATCCCTATGTCTTTTATTTCCTCCTCCTTCCTTCCGAGGTCAAGGATATTTAGGCTTTCCCACCGCTTTAGCCCTTGCTTTCTCCTTATCTCAGCGGTTATTCCAGCGTCTATTTTCCTCTCATTTTCGCAACTTACAGCCCCGCCTTTAGAAACCCTTATTAGGCTCTTTACCACCTGTTTTTTTACCTTGCCCTCTACTTTGTCTATGTCGTCTATGAATACGGGTTTATCTTCGCACGCTTCTATTAGCTTGCTTATCTTCTCCGCCTGTGATAGCCCTCTCAGGTCTTCCCTTTGCAGTCCCGCCCTTCTAAAGAAGTTCTCAAGGCTCTCCGTAGCCCTAAACCACACTCCCGAAGTTCCCCAGAGTTCTTGAGACCATCTATAGAGCTTATGTGTCTCTCTGCTTTTGCCCGAAGACCGCCCGCCCTTGATGACCAAGAAGTTAGCCTTTACGTATTCCTCTTTTTCTATCCTTCTACGGAACCGCCCGATACCCTTGTATTCAACCCGTCTTAAGGCAAGATACGGCTTATTGCGTTGGTAGCCACGCTTTAACACTAAATACGCCATAGATAAGAGTTTAGCGTCTTTTTATTGAGTATCAATCGTTTGGGCTGTATCCACACATCTATATAGAGCACCCAGTTTGCAAATTTGCCATTTCTGGAGTCCTTGAACTGCAATACTCCGATATACCGAGCCTCTAACCGCAAGTAGGGATATTTTTATCCCCACCTTAGAGGCTCTTACAAAACAGCTGTATCCACACAGGGGTGATTTAAGAACGCTTAGGTGCAAGTGTGTATTGCGCACCGTGGTAAGCGCCTACAAGGGTGTAGAGTCTCTAAAAGCATGCAAGCGTTGGTGGGGATATTTCTATCCCTAATTTGTGGTCAGGGGTTGCGGGTTAATATACCTTATTTTACAGGCAAGAGATGAAGTTCCTGACCAGCGATGAGATATTCCCTGCGATCCTTGAGCTTGTGGAAAAAACAAAAGAACACCTCAGGATAGCTTCCGCTTGGATAAAGGGAAAAAACTTTGAAACCATAGTGGACAGGGCAAGGGAAAAAGGTCTGAAGATTGAGGTGATCCTCAGATCCTCCGAGCTTAAGGACATGCTCATAACCGATGATCGGGTCTTTTCCAAGGTGCGGGAGGCGGGCGGAAAGGTGTATCTCTGCTCAAGACTTCACGCTAAGTTCGTCCTCGGTGACAAGAACAGGGCTGTAGTGGGTTCTGCCAACCTCACGGACGCCGGGCTTTCGGACATAAACAGCGGGAATATAGAGGCAGGTATCTTTTATTCCTCCGAAGAGGACGAAAGGGAGATTGAAGAGCTTCTTTCCTACTTTGAAAAGGTCAAAAGGGATTACTCCTTAGAGGTCACAGGGAGGCTCGTGGGCTTTACCCTCAACCCGATGAAATCCCGCACTTTTGAGTTCATAGCCCTTGAGGATATATCTGAACACTCCTACGTTGAGGTTCTTTCAGAGGGTAAAAGGGCACTTGCGAGGATCACGAGTCTTTACTGCTACGATATGGGCTTCTTTGCCAACCCCTTTACCTCCTACGAGTCGCCCCTCTTTGCCCCTTTGGAGGACTTTAAAAAGGTCTTCTTCGGAAACAAAGACAAGGATTGGCAGAAGGGTGCCCTTTACTCCTATCTAAGCTCTTCAAGGGGAAGGGTCTCCATAGCCACCGCTCAGGTGGTGGGTGTCTTGGAAGGGGAGTCCCTTGAACCTCCCACAGAGCCTATGGTCGTCGGGAGCTTCGTCTTCAAGCCTTCGGAAGAGATCCTCAAAAGCGCAATGAGGAAGAACTCCTCGGGCAAGGATATGGAAAAGCCTGTAAGGATAGGTGTCCTTGAAGGGTCGGAAACGGAAGCCTTCATAGATCTGCAGGAGGTGGTGAGCAAGCACCTGCTCGTGATAGGAACCACCGGCTCGGGCAAGAGCCACTTTGTTAAAAAGTTTCTCTGCAACCTCTTTGAAACTGATGCGGACCTTGAGATTTTCGTCCTTGACCCCCACGGGGAGTATTACGACCCCATTGTATCCTGCCTCGGGGAGGAAAGGGTCAGCCATGTGGTCTTCGGCGATACCCTCTTCCCCATATACACCGAAGAGGTGGTGGAGACAATAAAGTCCACAGGTTATGAAAACTTGGTCAGCGGGAATTCCAACGAAGCGAGAAACAACAGGTCAAAGATCCAGAAAGTGGTAAAGCCCTCTGTGTGGCTAACGGGCTTTGCGGAGGCAAACCTTGAAGATCTCCTATCGGATATAAAACCCGAAGTTGCGCATGTCTGCAGGGAAATCTACGGATCGGAAGCGGTGGGATCTCAAAAGGAAACCCTGTGCCTGATGCTCAGGGGTATCTTCTCCGAAAAGAAAGTCACTATCTTTGACTTTAGAAAAATAACTGACCCGCAAACGAGGATAAACATAGCGGGTCTTGTAATGCAGGAGCTGTTCCGCCAGAGTAAGGAAGGGAGCTTTAAAAGGCTTTTGGTCCTAGAAGAGGCGCACAACTTTGCCCCCGAGAAGGGCTACGGGGACGTTTCCGCAGGAAGGGAGAACCTTTCCCTTACCTTTGCCCGAAAGATAGCCTCCGAAGGGAGAAAGTTTAACCTCGGTCTGATAGCGGTAACCCAAAGACCCGCCCAAGTGAGTAAATACGTCCTCTCCCAGATGAACTCGCAGGTGATGTTCAGAACCACCAACACCAACGACCTGAGTGCCATATCCACCTACGTGGAATCCGCCGGAGAGGAAACCTTAGCCCTCCTGCCCACCTTGAGGACCGGGACCGCGGTTGTAAGCGGTCTGGCTGTGCCTTTCCCCGTCCTCGTGCATGTTGAGAGCTGATTTCTTGGTAAGATATATACCCCTTTCCTTAGCGGAGGACTCCTTATGCCACTGCTCTTTAAGCGTATCAAGGATATAAGGAACCATCTGAGGGACCAGAAGTGTAGCGGAAACCTGAGCGTGGGCTTTGTGCCCACCATGGGCTACCTGCACGAAGGGCACAAGGCTCTGATAAGAGAATCTAAGATCCAAAACGACATAACGGTGGTAAGCATATACGTTAACCCCACCCAGTTCGGACCTAATGAAGACTACGAGCGTTACCCCCGTGACCTTAACAGAGATATGGCGATATGTGAGGAGGAAGGAGTTGACATAGTGTTCGCTCCCACCGATGAGGAGATGTATCCCCACGGCTTTACTACAGAGGTTTATGTAAAAGGTCTGAGCGACATACTGGAAGGTGAATTCAGAAAGGGGCACTTCAAAGGCGTAGCCACCGTGGTTTTAAAGCTCTTCAACATAATCCAGCCCGACAGGGCTTACTTCGGGGAAAAGGACTACCAGCAGCTTAAGGTTATCCAAAGGATGGTAGAGGACCTCCTCCTACCCATAGAGATAGTCCCCGTCCCAATAGTAAGGGAACCCGACGGGCTTGCCTACAGCTCAAGGAACGTTTATCTATCACCAGAGGAGAGAAAGTCTGCCCTCTCTATATACAACTCCTTTTTGCTTGCTCAGGAAATGATAGAAGGAGGCGAAAAGAGGGCTGGTGTAATAAAGAGAGCCATGGAAAGGTTCATCCTGTCCCATCCCCACGTGAAAAAGATTGACTACATAGAGATAACGGACGAGGACCTGAACCCGAAGGAGGAGGTTGAAAAAGGGGATAGGATCCTCGTTGCTGTCTGGGTGGGGAACACGAGGTTGATAGACAACTGGAAGGTGGAATGAAGATCCTCTTTATGGGAACACCTTCCTTTGCGGTTCCCACCCTTGAGGAGCTTGCAAAGGACTATGAAATTGTCGGAGTTGTCTGCCAACCGGATAAGCCCGCCGGCAGGGGAAAAAAGCTTACCCCTCCGCCCGTCAAGGTTACCGCTCAGAGGCTCGGTCTCAGGGTATTTCAGCCCGAAAGGATAAAAACCTTTATAGAAACCCTTAAGGATCTCAAGCCCGACCTGATCGTGGTGGTCGCCTACGGCAAGATCCTGCCCAAGGAGATAATCTACAGTCCTCCCTACAAAACCCTTAATTTACATGCCTCTTTGCTACCTAAATACAGGGGTGCCTCTCCTATTCACAGGGCTTTGATTGCCGGAGAGAGGGAAACCGGAAATACTGTTATGCTCGTGACCGAGAAAATGGACGCCGGTGACATCCTTGCCCAAGAGAAGGTGGCTATAGAAGAGGAGGACAACCTTTTTACGCTTTCGGAAAAGCTCTCCAAGAAAGGGGCTAAGCTACTGAGCAGGACAATACCTCTGTGGGTGGAAGGCAAGATAAAACCTATACCTCAAAGAGAGGAGTTAGCCACCTACGCCCCTCCCGTTCAAAAAGAAGAAATGAGAATATGCTGGAAGGCGGACGCAGAGAGCGTAAGGAACAGGATAAGGGGACTTTATCCCAACGCCTTTACCTTTTTCAGGGGTCAGAGGATAAAGATTCTTAAAGCTTCCCTGACCGACGGGGAAGGTCAGCCCGGAGAGGTATTGAACGGAGCCGATCTTATAGTAGCCTGCGGAAAAGGAGCATTAAAGGTAGAAGAGCTTATATCCCCCAAAGGGAAAAGGATGTCGGGTAAAGACTTTTGCAGAGGCTACAGACCAAAGGAGGGAGAACTTTTCGGGTGAGCTTTCCTTGGGCTACCTGCAGATCTCCTTAAGCTCTTCCAAAAACACCTTCATCATCTTCAAATAGCTCTTGAACCTGTAACAGCTTATCTCCCCCCTTTTTAGAGCTTCTTTGACCTCACAGCCGGGTTCGGTGGTGTGGGTGCAGTCGGGAAACTTACACTCGTATCTGAGGAACTCCCTAAAGTAGTTTCTGATCTCGTTCCTTCTTATGAAGTTTAGAGGCTCCACCTTGGAGAAGCCGGGACTGTCGCCCATAAAGGATCCCTTGCCGAAGGGCAGAAGCTTTACACCGGTGGTGGTGTGCCTTCCCCTTCCCGTCTTGTGGCTTACCTCCCCGGTTCTCAGCTCTGCACCTGTAAGAGCCTTAAGGATTGAACTCTTCCCCACACCCGAGGGACCCGCCAATATACATATTTCACCTTCAACAACATCCTTCAGCCTTTCAAGACCCTCCTGATTTTTGGCGCTCACATGGATAACCTCGTAGCCCGCTTCTTGGTAGAGGTCCGTCCACAGCCTAAGCTCTTCTCTTCCCTCTTCACCAAGGGCGTCTATCTTGTTAAAGACGATCACGGGGTTACAGCCTACGTGGTCGTATACCGCCAACAGACAGTCAAGGAGGTAGTTGTCAAAATCGGGATCTCTTATGGAGCAAACGCAGATAACCCTATCCACGTTTGCTATGGGCGGTCTTATGAGGAGATTTTTTCTTTCCTCCACCTCTTCTATAGCAAAGGTTCCGTCCGCATTCAACCTGCCCCTCACATAGTCACCTGCATATATCTTCGTCTTTGCCCGAACTTTACCGAGGGGGATACCCCTAACCTTTTGTCCGCTGTCAAAGAGGAAAACCCCTATCAGCTGAGCTTCCCTTTCTACAACCAATCCCCTCTTCATAGCTCAACAAGATCCAAGCTCACTTCCGATAGGGGTTCCCCCCTACCATCTACCACCGCAACTATGTTCTCAAGCCTTACCCCGAACTTACCGGGCAGATATATACCCGGCTCTATGGTGAAAACCATACCTTCCTCTATAACCCTCTTTGCATCTTTACCTTTATAGTAAACCCTCGGAAACTCGTGTATCTCTACCCCGACCCCGTGACCCGTAGAGTGGGTAAAGAACTTACCGAATCCCTTCTTTTTTATGTGTTCTCTTGCTCTTCTGTCCACATTGCCTATCTCGTTGCCCACCTTGACCTCCTCCAAGGCAAAAAGGTGAGCGTCTCTTACGACGGTGTAGACCTTCTTAAACTCTTCATCAGCCTTCCCCAAAAAGAGGGTCCTTGTAAAATCGCTACAGTATCCCCTCCAAACGAGACCCATGTCTATCAAGAGAGGTTCGTTTCCCCTTATTTCCCTATCGGAAGTCTCCCAGTGGGGAATAGCGGAACCGTCACCCGAAGCCACTATAGCAGGGAAACTTTCCCCACTTGCACCCTGTTCAAAGATGCCGTTAACTATCAACCTTCGGACTTCAAACTCCCTCATGCCCGTTTTTATCTTTTTCAGCAGATCCCTGTAAATGGCATCCGTCTTCTTTACCGCTTCCTTTAAAATCCCCAGCTCTTCCCTTGTCTTAACAGCCCTTAGCTCGTTCAAAAAGCCCGCCTTGGGAACCCACTTTATTGCGGTGCTCCTGAGGGACTTTCTCATCTCACAGGAGACCCTGTCGCTTTCAAAGCCTACCTTTTTGAACCCTTTTTCCCTGAGAAACCTTTTTAGGAAACGGGAGGGCTGACCCTTTATGAGAACCACCTCCCAATCGGGAAGCTGAGCCTTTGCCTTTTCAAAGTATCTGCCGTCGGTCAAGAGGGCTTTGAAGTCCTTCCCCAAAACCACATAAGCGTGGGTGGACCTAAAACCGCTAAGGTAAAAGACACTGGGCTGGGAAGAAAACAAAAAGGCGTCCAGCTCTTCCCTTTCCACGAGCTCCTGCGCTTCTTGTAGCTTCATGGAAGTTAATCATATACTACCTTTGTTCTAAAACCGTATATGGGATGCTTTACTCTGTCTCCGATCTCTATACCTGCTCTTTGGTTCACCCCCAAAACTTTCACAAGTTCAGCCTTAACGCTCAATCTTTCATTTTCGTAATCTTGCTGCAGCCGTTAGCCCATTTACGTGCAGAAGCCTTGCCCTTTTACAGTAGCCCTCATAAAGGGTGTTGCCTAAAATAGTGATCAGATGGAGGAACTGCTGCTCAGGGAAAACTCTCAAAAGTTTGAGAGGACTTACTGAGGGAAATGCTACAGGTTGAAGGGATAAAAAAGAGCTTTGGGGGAAACGAGGTTTTGAAAGGCATTACATTCTCTGTGGGAGAAGGAGAAGTTTTGGGAATAGTTGGTCCCAACGGCTCGGGCAAAACCACGCTTCTGAACGTTATAAGCGGAGTTCTAAAGGCGAGCGGTGGCAGGATACTCTTTGAAGGGAAGGATATAACCACCCTCAGACCCAGCAAAAGGGCAAAGCTGGGTATAGGGAGAACCTTTCAGATAACTCGCCTTTTTTC
>WFYH01000079.1 GCA_015490215.1 Aquificaceae bacterium | reverse complement strand
TCACCCGTCCGTTTGCTTTTATGATATAGATGTTATCAAGATCAGCATTTTCTGCCGGTCCCCCTACCTGCTGTAGGTAGTAGGCAACTGTCTTTCCTTTCACGTAGGGGACAGAAACCTGATTGTAAACATCTCCCAATATCAAGACATAACTCGGGCGGGAAGGCACAAAGATATAGTCACCGTCTTCAAGAACTATATTTTCCGGACTGTTTTTTAAATCTTTAAGCCTTTCGGGCATATCTATGGCAATCCTACCGAGACCAAGCCTCGCTTTTTGTTTTATAAGATTAAAGAGTTGCCTCTGCCGGTTAATAGTTAGAGTTATAACCGCCTTTTCCTCCGCAGACACACCTGCTGCGGCTACGCTTTCCTCGGACTTTAGCAATGACTCTTCCATAGCTGTCAGAGCTATATTTAGATGTTCCTCCTGAAGCCTCTTAGCACTTTGCCTTATAAATATCAAACCCTTGGGATACGCTTTTTCAGTGAACCCCCCTGCTCTAAGAATAATATCGTAAAGGGTAGTTCTACCGTTAAGTTCGTATACTCCAGGTTTTTTAACTTCACCGAGGATTGTTACTCTGGGGGTTTTTTCCCCTATTGCTTTTACTATTAAAACCCCTGTCCCCGGTTCAAGGGTTATATCCTGAGACCCTTTAACTAATATATCGTATAGGTATACGGTCTGTAATTTCTTCGGAAAGGTTACTACGGCTTTGAGGTCTCTTATAGGATATTTGAACTTCATATCTTTCAGCACCTCTTTTAGAGTGATTCCTTTCCTGAAAGGTATTATCATAGGGTTTTCCACCTCACCTGACACTTTTATAGGTTTATATATCCATCTCGGATAAAATACTACTCTATCTAAGGGTTTCAGTTCGTGATCTTTTTTACCTTCTAAGACTTCTAAGGGAACAAACCTTATGACTTCTTCCTTCTTAAACCCTTCTTTATAGCGAACAATCTCCCCATAGTAAAGGTTCGTATCGGGCAGCAGACCTACAGTTTCTATAAGCTTGCTCAAGAGCGGGTAATCTTCGGCGGAATAATCACCGGGATACTGGACATGACCTGTTACAGTTATTTTATTCCATACAAATTCTTTAACCCTTTCTATATAGACTAAATCCCCGTCTTTTATATCTATCTTTGCAAAATTTTCATCACCAAGGTCGCCGCTCAGCACATTAAGTTTATCCTTTTTATATCTGTATACCCTTACTCCCCGATCGTAGGCGGAAAATAGAACCCCCCCTGCTAAGGAGATAACTTCTTTCAGCGTCCTTTCCCCCTTAAGTTCATAGATAGCTTCCCTTTTAACATTGCCTGCTATACCTACGGTATTGCCTATCTCGGGGACATGTATAACATCTCCATCCTTCACCTTTATGTCAATTCTTTTCCCTTCTATAAGGAGCTTGTATAGATCTATTTCTATCTCTGTTCCGTTTGCCCTTCTGAGCTTTATTCTTCTAAGAGATCCGTTCTTTGAAACTCCTCCGGCAAGGGTCAATACGTCAATAACAGAATTGGTTGCATTAGCCATAACCACTCCGGGTCTGTTTACATATCCGGTAACGTAAACGGGAAAACTCCTCAGTTTACCTACGGAAACCTCTATATCAAACCTCTTAAACTTACGAGAGAGTCTTTTCTTTAGTTCCTTTTCAAGCCAACCGAGCGTTTTGTTCCAAACATATACAACGCCTACCGATGGTATAAAGACCTTTCCTTCCCTGTCAACATAAGCCTCATAAAAACTTTCAAGTCCCAAAACGTCTACCGGGTCTCCCCAAAAGTAGATTACAAGTTCATCTCCCGGACCAAGTAAATAGTCTTTACCTACATACACAAAAGGTGAGATTATGTATCTTACTGAAAATATTTCGTAACCAAATTGCTTAAGAAGCTTCTTTCGAGGGTGCTTATTCATAAATAGCCTTTCTATAAGGGATGGCTTAGTCTCCATAGGCTGTACTTCTACAAGTTGGGGAACCTCTATAAGTAGACCTTGCACTTCTTTTCTTTTCTTTTCTTCGGGATAAAAGTCAGAATTACCTTTGTCATAATGGATTGTTTTTTGTGAGTCTCTTCCTGAAATTGTAATTTGAGGGAAAGAAATCCATAATAAAACTAATATACCTAGAAGTATTGATACAAGTCTCATAGCTTAGACCCAGAGATTAATTTTACCATTGTTTTATGGAGAAGAATTGCCCTGAAAAAATTTCCTGTAGTTTATAATTAGAATAAGGAAGGCGCGTAGCTCAGTAGGGAGAGCGCCGGCCCGACACGCCGGAGGTCGGGGGTTCAAGTCCCCCCGCGCCTACCATAAGAAAATATGAAGGTCGGATACGTCACCATAGTTGGAAAGCCAAATGTGGGTAAATCTACCCTTCTGAAC
>WFYH01000078.1 GCA_015490215.1 Aquificaceae bacterium | reverse complement strand
GTGACCGTAGGCGGGGACAGATCCTCCCGTCAAGCCATATATCAGGCAAAAAGGAGAAACCCAGAGGCGGTGGTGGTAGCTACGGGCTGTTACGCTCAGGTAAACCCCCAAGAGCTTGCGAAGCTCAAAGAGGTAGACCTTGTGGTGGGAAACACCCACAAATCTGAAATCTTGAAGCTCGTCGAGGAGTTTCTCCAAGACAAAAGAAAGGGAGTTTTTGTGGGAGAGATATTTAGGCAGAAAGAACTGAGGCACTTTGACAGCGTCCTTTACTTTGAAGAGTCAAGACCCTTTATAAAGGTTCAAGAGGGTTGCAACAAATTTTGCACCTTCTGCGTTATACCCTTTGCCCGAGGCAAGGTAAGGAGCGCACCTCCCGATAAGATCATTCAGCAGGTCAGGAGGGTAGCAGCACAAGGCTTTCAGGAGATTGTCCTTACGGGAACCCAACTCTCCCAATACGGCTGGGACATGGGAACCTCTCTGGTGAAGCTCCTTAGGGAACTTATCAAGATAGAAGGGATAGAGCTGATCAGGCTCTCCTCCCTGCACATGGCGGAGATAGACGGGAAGCTTTTAGACCTTATCCTTGGGGAAGAAAAGATAGCGCCCCACTTTCACCTTTCTTTGCAAAGTGGTTGCGACAGGATACTTGAGCTGATGGAAAGGGGATACACCGCGGGTGAATATGAGGAACTTGTGGAGAAGATAGTAAAAGCAAGACCCGAGACCGCAATAGGCACGGATGTGATAGTGGGCTTCCCCACAGAAACGGAAAAGGACTTTGAAGAGACCTACCGCTTTCTTGAAAGACTCCCAATAGCCTATATGCACATATTCCCCTATTCGGATAGACCTTCCACGAAAGCGAGCACCATGAAGCCCAAGGTCCCCGAAAGGGTTAAAAAGGAAAGGGTAAGGATTCTAAAAGATCTGGACATGAGGAAAAGACAGGAGTTTTTTGAAAAGAACAGGGGAAAAAGGCTGAGAGCTACCGTATTGGGGGACGGAAGACTCCTTACCGAGAACTACATATACCTTGAGGGGAATGCAAATGCCCAGCCGGGCAAGGTTATTGAAGTTCAGATTCCTCAGGAAGAAGGGCACTTCTTAAGCTCAAGGAGAAGCTCATAAACCACCCTGATGGGTATGTTTAAAGCCTGCTCCGCCTGCTGATCGGAAAGTTCTTCCAAGGTTCTGAAGTAATGGTAAAGCTCAAATATCTCCGACAGACAGCAATAAAGTTCCTTCTCAAGGTCTTCAAGCTCCTCTTTTACCTGCTTCCTTTCCTCCTCAGACTTCAGGTTCTCATAGGTCTCCCTGTTTGCCTTTATGCTCTCTAAAAGGTCAAGAACGTAAGAGGTAACCTTCTTGTGGTAGTCCTCTATCTTCTCGGAGAGTATGCCCTCAACCTTCTTTTCCTCCTCCTGAGCAAGCCTTTTGTAGATCTCCTTAAGTTCCGCATGCTCTTTGATCTTCTCAAGGCATGGACCTACACACTCAATGATCGTTCTCTTTTTAGCGCTCATATCTTGTAACCCCCTCTTATAACATAGTCTCAGAGCGCTTCGGAGTCCACAATTACGGTAACGGGTCCCCAGTTCCTTATATAGACATCCATCATGGCTCCGAATATGCCCGTTTCCACCTTAAGACCTGTTTTCCTGAATTCCTCAACGAAGAGTTCGTAAAGCTCTTTGGCTCTGGAAGGTTCCTCTGCCTCTTCAAAGCTCGGTCTCCGTCCTTTTTTTACATTTGCATAAAGGGTAAATTGGGAGATGATGAGGACTTCCCCGCCCACATCAAGCAGGGAGTGCTGAAACTTCCCCTTTTCGTCCTCAAAGATCCTTAGGTTAGCTATTTTTTTTACGAGCTTTTGAATATCCTCGTAAGTATCCCCTTTCTTTACACCGAGCAGTATGTTTAACCCTTTTCCTATACTACCTACAACCTCGCCGTCCACCTTGACATGGGACTCAAGGACCCTTTGGATTACCGCCCTCATCGGACCTTCCAGATTATAACCCACCCCCTGTCATCGGCAGTTACGAGCCTCTTCCCGTCGGGAGAAAACCTAAGCCTGACTATCGCTCCCTTGTGACCCTTAAGAACCGCCACCGGCTTCCAATTTCTTGTGCTCCAGAGTTTGACCTTACCGTCAAAGCCTGCGGTTGCTATCAGGTTACCTTTCGGAGAGTAGTGGACCGTATAAATAGCTCCCTCATGGGCTTTGAACCTTTTTACTATCTTTAGCTTTTTAACATCCCAAACTATTACGTAGCCGTCGTTGCCCACAGAGACAAGCCTCCTTCCGTCAGGGGAAAAGGAAAGATCGTAAACGTAGTCCTTGTGACCTTTGAGGACTATTGACCTTCTGTCGCTATACCAGATGCGAACCGTGTTGTCCTTGCTTGCAGAGGCGAAGATGTCCTCGGTAGGGGAGAAATCAATCGAGTAAACCCACCCTTCGTGCCCTTTAAACCTGCCCAAGAGCTTCCACTCAACCGCATCCCAGAGCCTAATTTCCCACAGATCATCTCCGGAGGCTAACCTCCTTCCGTGCCTTGAAAAAGCCAAAGCCCTGACGTATTCCTCGTGGTCCCTCAGCACCTTAACCAGCTTGCCTAAAGGAAGCCTCCAGATCCTTATAACCCTGTCGTCCCCGGCGGAGGCTATAAAGCCCCTCTTGTTTATGGCTACGGAAAGGACCTGACCTATGTGACTCTTTATCTCAAGTATTTTCTTGCCTTGAAGGTTCCAAACCCTGATGTAGCCGTCATCACCGCAGGTTACAAAGAACTTTCCCGCAAGGTCTATGTCCCTAACCGCTCCTTCATGTGCCTTTATAACCGTCTGGGAGAAAGCCACCCACAGAACTGTCAGAAATACCAAAACGAGCCTCCCCATCTCTTATCTCCGATTAACCGAGGCTTACTAATCTGCCTCGGTGCCGGGCTACTTATACCCCGCCTTTTTACAGGGTGACCGAGGACCCGGCAGGCGGCATTTGGTCACCCGTCATTTTAACTACGAACCTAATAATGTAAGTGTAAACTTTTCTTTCGGAGGTTGCGGTTATGGAAAAAAGGATAACCACCCCCTTGAGCGATGAGGTAGTTGAAAGCCTAAGAGTAGGCGACAAAGTTTTGATAACCGGCTACATATACACCGCAAGGGACGCCGCCCACAAGAGGATGGTGGAGAGCTTAAAAAGAGGGGAAAGTCTGCCCATAGACGTAAAAGGACAAGTGATCTACTACGTTGGGCCCACACCTCCTAAGGAAGGTCAGGTAATAGGCTCCGCCGGACCCACCACCGCCATAAGGATGGACAGCTACGTGGAACCCCTCCTTAAGCTCGGTCTAAAGGGGATGATAGGAAAGGGCTACAGGTCTGCCAAGGTGAGGGAGCTTCTTAAGAAATACAAGGCGGTATACTTCGCTGCGGTCGGCGGTGTAGCCACGCTCCTTCAAAGGCACATAAAGTCCTCTGAGTTGGTGGCTTACGAAGATCTCGGCACCGAAGCTATAAGAAGGCTCCACGTGGAGGACTTCCCTGTCATAGTGGCAAACGACATCTACGGAAATGACCTCTTTGAGGAAGGTAGGAAGAAGTATGCGAAGATAGAAGTTTAGCTATGGAAACCTACCCGAAAGAGTGGACCTACAGAGATTACCTTAAGGTTAGAGAGTGGAAGTGAAACAGGTTAGTTCATGATTACTATATCCTGCATCAACTGTGCATTAAAAACTACTTGAAAATAGTTCGCAAGTGAAATATAATGACTACAGAAAAATAAAAGGAGGTGAGAAAAATGAAGAAGGCTCTGGTAGTAGGCGTTTTGAGCTTGGGTTCAGCGCTGCTGATGAGTGCCGGCAAGTCCGAGGACGCTAAGCTCTTGGAAGAGGCTCGTAAATACTTCAAACCCCTTCCGGAGGTTGCTCAGAGCAAAACCAACCCTGTAACTCCCGAGAAGGTTGAGCTGGGAAAGATGCTCTACTACGACCCCCGCCTTTCCAAAAGCGGACTGATATCTTGTAACACCTGTCACAACCTCGCCACCTACGGTGTTGATAACCTGCCCACCTCCGTAGGACACAGGTGGCAACTCGGTCCGAGGAACGCACCCACAACCCTAAACGCAGCACTTCACGTGGCCCAGTTCTGGGACGGAAGGGCTAAGGATGTAGAAGAGCAGGCTAAGGGTCCCATTCTCAACCCTATAGAGATGGCTATGGACTCTCCCGAAGAGGTAATAAAGAGGCTAAGGTCCATCCCCCAGTATGTTGAGCTGTTCAAGAAAGCCTTCCCCAACGAAAAGGACCCGCTAACCTACGACAACGTCGCCAAGGCTATAGCCGCCTTTGAAAGAACCCTGATGACACCCTCAAGGTTTGACAAGTTCCTCAAGGGGGATCTAAACGCCCTTACCAAGAAGGAAAAGGAAGGGCTGAAGCTGTTCATGCAGATAGGGTGTGCAAGTTGTCACAACGGTCCCGCCCTTGGAGGAACTACCTTCCAGCGCTTCGGTATAGTTGAAGCCTACTGGAACGCCACCAGAGAGTATGTAACCCTTGACAAGCCCACCATGCCCATGGACGTGGGAAGGTTCGCCGTTACCCACAAAGAGGAAGACCTTTACGTGTTTAAGGTTCCCTCCCTCAGGAACATTTCAAGGACTTACCCCTACTTCCACGACGGATCTGTTTGGAACCTTGAGGATGCGGTCCAGATCATGGCTAAGGTTCAGCTCGGCAAGAAGCTCTCCAAAGACCAACTTGATAAGATCGTTGCCTTCCTGAAAGCCCTTGATGGAGAGATACCCAAGCACGCTTTGGAACTCCCCGTTCTACCGCCCTCCTCTCCCGCAACTCCAAAACCTCAAAGATGATCCCCTCTTTCGGGTGCCCCTCCCGGGCGCCCTTGAATTACACCGAAGGTAGCCCTAAGGCTTGGGCTATCCTCTCTTTCACCTCGTGGGTTATGGTCTCGTAATCCTTCCCTTCGGGGAACACGGGATCAAGAACCTTTACCCGAATCTTTGCGGGTTTGGGAAATCTGTCATAGATGGAAAGGGCACGGTATGTTCCCTCTATGGCAACCGGATATATGGGGACGTTCAGCTCCTTGCTGAGGATGGCGGTTCCCTTTTTAAACTCCATCAAAAGACCCGTGCGTGTCCTTGCCCCCTCGGGGAATATGACCACCACTTTTCCTTTCCGAAGGAGGACCGCAACCTTTTGAAGGGACTCCCTGAGGTTTCTGTCTATGTCCACCGTTACCACGTGGGCGAGTCTCGCAAATAGGCGTGCCGGCGGGTTTCTGAAGTAGCTTTCCTCTCCGAGGAAGTAGGTATCCTTTGCCACCTTCTCAGGAAGCAGGGCTGCAAGCAGGAAGGCGTCCAAATAGCTGGCGTGATTGGGCGCTATTATAAAAGGCTTTTCTCCGAACTTCTCCGCTCCCTCTATCTGCGCCCTGTTGTAGAGCTTGAAGAAGACTTTCAAAAGAAACCTACCGAGCCTGAAGATGTTTCTGTGATCGTGAAGGGGGAAATCCTCACCCTGAAGGAGTATGTCCCTCCAGCTTATATCCTGAGTGCTTTCCCCTTTACCCTTTCTGCTTACAAGCTCTACCAGACTCCCAACGGTGGCGTGCTCCGCAAGATCCTTTTCCGAAAGTTTCAGAGAGAAATTCCTTTCAAGAAAACTCAGAAGCTCCACCTTGGCGAGGGAGTCGAGCCCCAAGTCAAGCTCAATGTGATCCTGTAAACTTACCTTCCTCCCCGAGAGCTTTTCAAGGAAATCCAATAGGGATCTTTCTTTCTCTCCGAGGGGGACCGCTTCGGCTCCCTTAGGTTTCTCCTCTTCAGTCCTTCGGTAGATGTCCGGAAGGAGGAACCTTCTGAGCTTGCCGAGGCGGGTTTTGGGAAGCTCATCCTTGAGGACTTTAAAGCTCGTTATCCTCTTCCACTCGGGCAGGCGTCTGTTTACCTTGTCTACAACTTCCCATTTCAAGTATTCGCTTAAGTTCACTATCTTCAGCTCCGTAGCCTTATCAACGTCTGGAACTATCAGGGCAACGAGGCGGCCGTCAAGCTCAAGGACGGCGGCTTCCTTAACCACCGGGCTTTCTTTAAGGAGCAGGTTCTCTATTTCTTCGGGGTTCACATTCTTACCCGTGCCCAAAACGATAATCTCCTTCTTCCTTCCCGTTATATATAGGTAGCCTTCCTCGTCCATATAACCGAGGTCGCCCGTGCGGAGCCACCCTTCCCTGATAGCTTTGGAGGTCTCTTCGGGTCTGTTCCAGTAGCCTTTCATCACGTTGGGACCCTTAACCAGAACCTCCCCTTCTTCGGATATCTTTACTTGAACCCCTTTTATCGGTAGTCCTACCGAGCCGAGCTTTACCGCCTCGGGAGGGTTGAAGGTGACTATGGGTGATGTCTCGGTAAGTCCGTAACCTTCTATGACGGTAAAGCCCAAGGTTTCAAGATCCTTTGCCACCTGCAGATCAAGTTTGGCACCCCCGCTGACCATAAATCTGAGGTTTCCCCCGAAGGCTTCGTGAGCCTTTTTGAAAACCTTCTTCCTGAGGTCTTTTGACTCTATCTTTTCCATAAGTTTAAAGAGCAGTTTGGCAAGGGTGCTCTCCTCTATCCTTTCCCTTATCCTCCTGTGGAGGAGGTTATAAAGCCTCGGGACCCCTACGAGGATAGATATCCTGTAGGTATTCAGTTTCTCAAGGATGTCCTCGGGTGTCAGCCTGTCAAGGAAAACCACAGTGGCTCCGATATGAAGGGGAACAAGGAGGGTTACCATCAGAGGGTAAGAGTGGTGAAAGGGCAAGATCGCAAGGGTTGAGTCTTCCGAGGAGGCAATCCCCGCCTCCGCTATTCCCTTTATGTTGCTCTTTAAATTTTTAAAGGTGAGCATTACCCCCTTGGGGTCTCCTGTGGTTCCAGAGGTGTATAGGATAAGGGCTGTATCTTCAGCCTCCCTGTGAAATACTCCCTCAAAGGGTGCAGGCAAGGGAACTTCTTCAAAGTTTATTATCTCCAAAGGAATACCTGCCAAGTCCTTGGCTTTTTTGAGCCTTTCGTAGGTTTGGTTTGAACAAAACCCCGCCTTTGGGGTACAGTCTTTGAGTATGTAAGCGACCTCTTCGGGGGTGGACATAAAGTCTACGGGCACCGCTATCGCTCCCCTCCTCCAGATGGCAAAGAGGGAATACACCCACTCGGGTCTGTTTTCGGAAAAGATCACGACCCTCTCGTCGGGCATAACGCTGAGCAGGTTCGCAAAGGACCCTACGTTTTCTATGACCTCCCTGTAAGGGATTTCTCTTCCCTTATAGATAAAGGCGGTTTTGCCGAAGTCCTTAAGTGTTAAGCCCATGGATAATATTTTCCCTAAGAGCTATGAAGCTTTCCAAAGGAGAGGTGATCCTGCACACCTTTATCGTGATGGTGGGCACCTTTATGGCTATCCTTGACACAACCATAGTGGACATAGCCCTGCCCAAGATGATAGCGCCTCTAAAGACGGACCTTTACGGTATCCAGTGGGTGGTAACCGCCTACATGATAGCCGCCGCCGTGGTTCTTCCCCTAATAGAGTGGTTGGAGAAGGTTATAGGCCTGAGGGTTATGTATATAACGGGTATAGCCCTATTCAGCCTCTCCAGTTACCTGTGCGGTATATCTACCGAACTCTACCAGATGATCATCTTTAGAGTCCTTCAGGGGATAGCGGAAGCTTTCATAATCGTCTCCGCTCAGGCGATCCTCTTTGCCATATACCCCCCCGAAAAGAAGGGTGTTGCCATGGGCATCTTCGGGCTTGGGGCTTCCTTCGCCCCTGCGGTGGGACCCACCTTGGGAGGATGGCTGACCGAACATATAAACTGGAACTGGATATTTTTCATAAACGTCCCCGTGGGCTTTCTGCTCACTCTGATGTCTTTATTTTTTCTAAAGGACCTATCAAAGGAAAGGGGTCTGCCTCCCTTTAACTTCATGTCCTTCACCTTCATATCTGTAGCCACCGTCAGCACCCTAATAGTCCTTTCAAAGGGTCAGCAGCTGGGTTGGTTTACCTCCAACAAGATAGCCTTTCTGACTTTGCTTGCTTTTGCGAGCTACCTTCTTTACCTCCTGTGGGATATAAGGTCAAAGAACCGCCTTATAGACCTTTCTATCTTCAAAAGGGTCAACTTCTCCGTTTCCTTTGTGGTTTTCATGCTGGTTTTGGGCTTTTCCATGTATGCCCTCTTTTACGCCCTTCCCCTCTACTTTGAGTTTCTGAAAGGGCTGAGCACCTTTACTACGGGGCTTCTGCTGCTCCCCTTTGCCTTTTCCATAGCGGTGTTTTCGGTGGTTGCGGGTGCCCTGAGCGACCGCTGGAGTGCGGGGGGGACCCTTCTTATCGCCATAGTTGTTTATTTGGGGTCCCTTTTGCTTTTCCTCAGGCACTACGACCTTTACACGCCTAAGGGTGAGGCGTCCCTTGAGCTCGCCCTTATGGGTGCTGGGATGGGGCTTTTCTTCGCCCCCGTTACGGTTATAGCCCTTAGAGGTTTGGAGGAAAAGACCGTTCTCGTTATAAGCCTCCTTGACTACATAAGGTTCATAGGAGGGTCCTTCGGCACAGCCATAGCCACCAACGTTCTAAAGGGAAACTCCTCCTTCCACTACGATGAGATCTCTGCCCTCCAGTCTTTGAACTACTCCTTCCTTACGGAAAAGATCTACGAAAAGGCTTTGCACTTCCTTGACACCTCGGAGAGCTTAGAGCAAGCTCTCTTTAAAGCCTACTATGCGGTGGGTGCACTTCAGATGAAAACCGCTTACTCTTACGCCTTTCAGGACCTTTTCGTTTGGAGTGCGGTCTTTGCCACCGTCGGATTGATACCTCTGGTGTTTTTGTTTGCAAGGTCTTGAGAGCCTTACTGGATAAAATATTCGGGTGGTCAAAGGATCGCTCGTATGCCTGCTGATACTACTCATATCGTTGACCTTCCCTGCTCAGATAGTCTCTCAGAGGGTATATACCGACGAGGAGGGAAACGTCTATGCGGAAGGAGAGGTAGAAGCCAACTATAAAGGTGTATACATAAGGGCGGACAAGGTTAAATACGTCCCCGAGACCAAAGAGGTCTTCGCTTACGGAAACGTTTACATAAAAACGGAGGACGGGAAGTTAGAGGTCAGGGCAAAGGAGGCGTATCTGAACTTAAGGACGAAAAGGGGTTACATGATCAGTGCGGAGGGAAGGTTTGAGAGCTTTTACTTCTCCGCAACGAGGGTAGACAAAGAAGGGGAGCACCTTTACAGGATAAGGGAAGGATCCGTAACCACCTGCCCGCCCGAGAGGAGGGAGCTTTACGTATGCTTCAGCAGGGCGAAGGTCTCGGACAGATACGTTACCTCCTTCAACAACTCCCTCAGATTTTTCAAGGTGCCCATCCTTTACTCTCCCTTTGTGATGTTCCCCGTAGGTGAAAGGAGAACGGGCTTCCTTCCGCCGATGATAGGGTCAAACAGCTACAACACCTTCATCTACATACAGCCCTTCTTCTGGGCTATTTCAAGGGACAAGGACGCTACCTTTACCTTGGATTTCAGGGACAATCAGGCGAAGGGTATCAGGGCTGAATACAGACAGGCTTTTACTCTTAAGGACCGCCTCTTTGCGGAGCTGTCCTTTTACAAGGAACCCTACCCGCCCGGTGAGTGGTGGCAAGGTAGACCTCCAGAGGCTTACAAACAAAACAGGTTTAGGGCGCAGCTCAGCTTCCGAAGGGGAAATTGGCGCTTCGCCCTTGACCTGCCCTCGGATCCCTACTTCTTTGAGGATGTTTATTTCTCTCAGAGGAAGAGGACCACACCCTTTACCCTCTCCTACATAACCTACTCCCGTATGGACAGGGATTACTACCTCTCCTTAAATGCGAGGGCTTTCTATGACCTTACGTCTCCTAACAACGAAAGGACCGTGCACATGCTTCCCGAGATGGGCTTTTACATGAGACCCAAACAGGCTGGACCTTTTCATGTAAGCCTTACAACCGCCTTTACCAACTTCCAGAGCGAAAGCGACCTCGGAACCAAAAGGCTTATCTTTTACCCCCAAGCGGAGACATCCCTTAAACTCTTGGGAAGAACAGGCTACCTCCAGCTCAAGTGGATAAACAACTTCTACTATTCAAAGGGAGAGGATACCGACGAAAGGGTATCGACCCTTTACGGCGAATACAGAGTTCCCTTCTTCTTTGATTTCTCCTTAAAGGGGTCCGACTTTTCCAACTCGGTAGAGGTAGTCTACAGCTTCCTGCCGGAGGATTTTAACAACCCGAGGTTTGATAACTTCGACGAGGTAAACAAGCAGAACAAGGTATCCCTGAGGTATACCTCTTCACTCCTTTACGCTTCTCGCACGGTGGCCACCCTCTTCGTTGAGGGGGGATACGACTTTTTGGGAAGTTACCGCTTCCCCACAGAAAACGTTAGGGTGAGCTCGGGGCTCCAACCTATCAGGGCGATCCTTTCCTTATATCCTTCGGAGGAGGTAACCCTCTCCCAAGACGCCACCTACGATGCATATCTGGGCGTCCTTGCAAGAAGCGTAACGAGCAGTTCGCTGAAGCTAAAAAGAATAAATCTAAGAGCCAGCTACGTGGTTTCAAGGGACAGGGAGAAAAAAAGGCTAAGCGACCAATACAGCTTGGGTGCGGACCTGAACGTGTTCTTTACGGTTTTGGGAGGGAGCATAACTTACGACAACTTGGCGGATAAGGAACTCTACAGGAGGGTTTACTTCGGTGTCAAGGGTAGCTGTTGGTCTCTGACAGCGGACTTAAGGAGAACTTACTACGGGGAGGAGAAAGGGTATCTGAACGAGGTGTATCTCGTCTTTAACCTGTTCAACCTCAGGGACTTTGAAATCCCCTTCAGGAGGAGATAACGCTCAGGAGTTCGCTTGAGGTCGTTATGCCCTTTTTTACCTTTCCTATTCCGTCCTCAAAAAGTGTCTTAAAGCCCCTTTGCAGGGCAAAGCGCCTTATCTCAACGGCATCTTGGGTTTTTGTTACCAGACTCTTTAGCTCCTCATCAAAGACCAGAACCTCAAAGACACCCACCCTGCCCCTGTAGCCCGTGCCGAGACACCTCTCGCACCCCCTGCCCCTGAAAAGCTCTCCTTCGTAGTCAGGTATCCCTAACTCCTTAAGCTCCTCTTGGGAGGGTTTGTAAGGCTCCTTGCAGAAGGGGCATATCCTCCTTACGAGCCTTTGGGCTATCACACCTTCAAGGGAGCTGGCTATCAGGAAGGGTTCTATTCCCATGTCCGCAAGCCTCGTAACGGCGGAGGGCGCATCGTTGGTATGGAGTGTGGAGAGGACCAAGTGTCCTGTCAGGGCGGCGTGAACCGCTATGTCCGCCGTCTCCGAGTCCCTTATCTCACCCACCATTATCACATCGGGATCCTGACGGAGGATTGATCTGAGACCCGAGGCGAAGGTGAGACCCACCTTCGGGTTTACCTGTATCTGGCTTATGCCCTTTATCTGGTACTCAACGGGATCCTCTATGGTTATGATGTTCTTTTTGGGATCCTTTATGTAGAGAAGCATAGCGTAGAGGGTGGTTGACTTACCTGCACCTGTGGGACCAGTAACGAGGACTATACCGTAGGGTTTTTTGGCAAGCTCCCTTACCCTTTCTTCGTCTTCTCTCTCAAGCCCCAGCTGGTCAAGGGTGAGGAGTGAACCCGTTTTGTCAAGGAGCCTCAGAACTACCCTTTCTCCGAAAACGGTGGGAACCACCGAAACCCTAATGTCAAGGTCCCTCCCGCCTATGGTTACCCTTATCCTCCCGTCTTGGGGAATCCTCTTTTCCGCTACGTTCAGATTTGCCATAACCTTTATACGGGAGACAACGTTCTGATAGGTCCCCACGGGCACCTTTAAGAGGTCGTGTAGAACCCCGTCCATCCTTATGCGGACTACAGCCTCATCTTCATAAGGTTCAAAGTGAACGTCCGAAGCTCCCACGGTGGAGGCTTTTATAAGGACGCTGTTTACAAGGCTCACCGCAGGACTGTCGTCCTGCGCCATCAGGAGGTCAAGGCTCTCGGAAGCGGCCTCTTCCTCTCCCTCCACGTGTATATCCATCTGGGACAGCCTTTCCTGTAGCTCCTTGGCGAACTCCTCCGGATCGGTAACCACAAGCTCAACGTCTTTACCAGTTAGGAACCTTATCTCTTCAACCTTTTGGTGGTCGTAGTCTTCCGGTACAAGGAGCTTTATGCTCTCTTCCGTCTCCTCAAGGGGTATGAGTCTGTAGTCTTTCAGGATGTTCACAGCTGTAACTCCTTGGATATAAGTCTCCTTATGAGCGCCTGACTGCCGAGGCGCTTCCTTAAGGTGTTTTCAAGGTGTTTTATCGGCAGCAGGTTCTGGGGTGCCCTCGCATCGGTAAATTCGGTGGAGGCGAGCCTCGGTATAAGCCAAGCGGTAACGTTAGCTATACGAATGGCTTCCTCCTTCCCTATACCTGCGCTAACCTCAAGCCTTGCAAGACCGCTCAGACCCTCGTGCTCGCTTATCCTCACATACCAAGAGAACTTATCAAAGGTCGTCGGACCCTTACCTTCCATGGTAGGCTGGGAGTGGATCAGGAAGAGGGGGGTTCTCTGACCTACTTTCATCTCCCTGAGGATGTCCCTTCGCTCGGGAGGCAGGTAAACCCTCATATGCTTTTTCACGTAGCCCACAAAGGGAAGTCTTTTCACCTTGGCGCTGTAGTGAAGCGATCCGTCGGTAACAAGAAGATCGGGCTTGTCCTTTTTGAACACGCTCAAGGCTACCTTTCTCTCAAGAGCGGTCATAAGCTCGTTTATCCTTGCGGAAAACTCCTTATCGGTTTTTTCCACTTCAAAGTCAAGGGAGAAATCTCCGAGGGATAGCTTTACACTACTTACACTCACAGGCACTTCCTTTTCCAGCAACAGGTAGCGCTTAACGGTCATCGCCCTGTAGGATTCCGAAGCTCTGTTGGACCTTCCGAGCTTTATGAGAACACACCCCGCACCGACGGATACGAAGGCACCCCGCCAAAGTCCGCCCTCCTCGTCTTCCACATATATGAGGTTTTCCGTCCTCCTTACCCCGTCCACGAAGGCAAGGAGCAGGTCGGGGGCTTCCAGCCCGTCCAAGGGTCTCCAGTCTTTGGTTTCCACATCCGTGTCGCCGATCTCAAGGGACTCTTCAATGCTGTATTCGTCAATTACCCTCCAAGAGTCGGAGGAAATCCTGCATCCCTCAAGGAGCTTCATCTATTAGAAATTTTTATCGGAGCTTAAGCATTGCAACTGAAACTATTGCAAGCAAAACGGAAATTATCCACATACGGACCACTATCTTGGGTTCGGGCATACCAGAAAGCTCAAGGTGGTGATGAAATGGTGCCCTTTTAAAGAGCCTCTTCCCTCCCGTAGCCCTGAAGTAGATTATCTGAAGTATGACGGTAACCGTTTCAAAGACGAAAACCCCTCCCGCCACCGCCAGCAGAAATTCGGATTTTGTCAGCAGGGATACGGTCGCCAAAGAGGCACCGAGTCCGAGGGCACCCACATCCCCCATAAACATCTGAGCGGGGAAAGCGTTGAACCACAAAAAACCCAGACCTGCTCCCACTATGGCAAAGCAAAAGACCGTTATCTCGCCTGCGTAGGGAACGTAAGGTATGCCTAAATATTCCGCTATCTTTGAGTGCCCCACCGCATAGGCTATAACCCCGAAAGCGGTGGCAGTGGTCATAGCGGGTCCTATAGCCAACCCATCAAGACCGTCCGTCAGGTTCACCGCATTTGCGGATCCAACTATAACGAACATAGCAAAGGGAATGTAAAAAAGCCCCAGATCAAGGGTAAGCTCTTTAAAGAAAGGAAAATAAAGCTTGGTTTCTAACCCCACCCAGAAGAACAGTAGCAGGGATATTAGAAAGGCACATGTTGTTTGCAAAAGAAGCTTCAGCTTTATAGAGATTCCCTTCTTGTTTTTAAGCTTTACCCAGTCGTCTAAAAGGCCGATGGAGGCAAAGGAAAGTAAGGAGAAAAGGAGGACCCAAGTGTACTTAACGTCAAGCCTCATAAGCAGAAGGGTGGCTAAGAGGACGACGGTGACAATAACCACCCCTCCCATGGTGGGGGTGTATTTCTTAACAGCATGGTTCTCGGGTGTGTATTCCCTGACGTAACCTCCAAAGAGCCTCTGGAGCTTGGAAAGTCTCTTTATAAAGGAGGGAGAGAGTATCAGGGTCAAAAAGAAAGCTATCAGAACGGCGGTAAAAGACCTGAAGGTGATGTATTTGAGAACGTTAAAGATAAATAGATAGTCCCTCAACAGGATGGCGAGCAGGTAAGCCATTCTTCAGCACCTGTTCCTGCTGAGGAGCCTGTCAAGGATTATTGCAACCGCATTCCTCACCGATAGGTGGTTCCAGTCCCCAGCCCCGAGCACAGGCTCAAGTATGTAGTCAAAGGTTCTCATCATGTCCGGCGGAATGCCGTAGCCCGTCCCGAAAAGTATAAGGAAGTCCCTTTCCCTCTTTTGGATTTCTTCTCTTAGAAAGTCATAGCCGACGGTATTGGGATACTGCCTTGCGTCCGTTCCCACAAGCACGGGTCTTTTCCCCCTTTCCCTTTCTATCTCTTCTACCACTTCGTCAAGGGTATATTTTAACCTCACCAGCTGAACTATCTCGTAGCGTGTGGGGTTTGCCTTCCTGCCCTCTTCCGAGAGCCAGTAGTCTATCTGTCTTTTTATAACCAGCCTCTGGGCGTCTATCGGCTGGACTATATAGAACCTGTTTATCTCATATGCCCTTGCGGGGCGCGCTATATCGTGGAGGTCCATAGTGGTAAAAGAGGTAACGATTATCTTCCCCTCCTTGTCCATAGCGGGATAATGTAGCAGGGCTATAAATACGTTTTCATTCTTCATCGGAGGGGATTTTTATGAAATGAGCCGGCCGGGGATCGAACCCGGGACCCACGGCTTAAAAGGCCGTTGCTCTACCGACTGAGCTACCGGCTCTTACAGGCTCTTTTGGTGGAGCGGACGGGACTCGAACCCGTGACCTCCGACATGCCATATCGGCGCTCTCCCAGCTGAGCTACCGCCCCTTAGCGCAAGATTTTATTTTATACCAAATTCCGTAGAGGTGCAAGATGGTCTAGGAACAAAAGTTTGTCATGGAGGTCATCAAGGAGAAAGGTTTCCTTTTCCTTATTCCTCCGTAGTGGGGATAACTGGGAAGTTTGAATTTTGGGGTGTTGGAGTTGTCAGTTTGGTATAGATTGTTAGTTATGATCTGGGGTCAAGCGGTGACGATTATATTCGGAACTGCAAGCTTTATGGGGATTTCTATGTTTTTGGTAAACAAGAGGATAGACATAAGGGAGCTAAAGCGGGAAGTCAGAGAAATCCGAGAGCTACTTTACAAGGTGTTGGGGAGTGAGAAGCTAAGAAGGGATGAGCGCGTGGTCCATGAAGATCTTTATGCAAAATCTTAGTTATTAAGGGCAAACTGTGAACATTTTGGAAGGCTGGCACGAGTTTGTAGAAAGGGTAAGAAGGTTTTTCCGCTCAAGGGGTTATCTTGAAGTTTCCACAGCCGTACTTTTGAGGTATCCGAACCTTGATGCCAACATAGAGCCTATAAAAGTAAAGCTGAAACTAAAAGGCAGAGAGAGAACCTTTTGGCTCCAAACCTCTCCTGAATACTCAATGAAAAAGCTCCTCGCCCTCCATAAAAGGAGCATATTTCAAGTGGCGAAGGTCTTCAGAGACGGTGAATACACACCCATCCACAGACCGGAGTTTCACATGCTTGAGTGGTATAAGATCGGAGAAGATTACAGGTATCTAATTAACGAGATAAAGGATTTGCTGAAGGATCTCTTCGGTGTAGAAGAGTTCAGGGAAATACCCCTTGGCACCGCTTTTGAGGAGTTCTTGGGTATCCGAGTCGGGGAGGACGAAGATTTGCTGAAAGAAGCTCTCTCAAAGGCGGGTATACACTTTGAAGAGTCGGACGACTGGGAAACCCTCTTTTTCAGAGCCTATATTGAGTTGGAGCGGAAGCTGAATGCGGAAGTTCCCACCTTTTTATATGATTTTCCCAAACCCCTCTGCGCCCTTGCCAAGATCAGGGGAAACTTAGCTGAGCGGTTTGAACTCTTCTACAAAGGTATGGAGCTTGCCAACGGATGGACGGAAGAAACCGATCCCGAAGAGGTAAGGTCAAGGCTCATGAGAGAGGCTAAAAGAAGGAACCTTCCTTTAGATGAGGAATTCATAAACGCCCATAGGGATATACCCCCCTGTAGCGGCTGCTCAATAGGGCTGGACAGGCTCTTTATGCTGTGGATAGGGGTTTCGGATTTTGATACTTTAGAGAAAAAGCTGTTTTATCCCTCTCTTCCTCTATAATAGCTTTCATGGCTTATTTCCTACTGCCGAGAGGAAAACAGCAGAGCAAGATGGATCTGATCAAGGAGGATCTCAAAAACCTTTTGTCCACTATGAGCTTTCCCATGCTCAACCAGTTGAGGAGACATCTGATAGAGCACTTCAAGGTAAAGACATCCCCCCTCGCTCCCGCCTACAGAAGATACAAAAGCAAATTTTGGGAGGAGCTGAGCTTTTGGGCGCTTCCCAAGAAGGTTCAGGAGGAAATATCCGAAAGGAGCCTTATCCTCTCTCCTCTTTTTGGTCTGATAAAGCCCGAAGATCCCTTGCCCGTTTATGAAGTCACTTGGAAGGATTACTACGGATTAAAGACTCTAAGAGCCTTCTGGAAAGAGCACCTCTCCGCCCTTTGGGAAAAAACCGTATCGGGAGAGGTTCTCTACGACTTCTCTTCCTACGATGAAAAGGGGATAGTAGACATCTACTGTGCCCAAAAGATCGTTAAGTTCGTATACATAAGAAAGGGAAAAAGGGTTATAAACTCCCTACCCCACAGAGCCTACACCCTGCGCTACATAGTGGAGAAGGGTCTATCCGAAAAGGATCTAGGAAAGATAAACTTCCTTGACTACGAGGTAAAAGAGATAAAGGAAGAGGGTAAACAAGTCACAGTTATTCTTGAAAGTGAAGGGAAATATATTTAACTCTTTAGGCTTGTTCATAGCTGGGGTTGTGTGTAGGACTGCTATCAGGGAAGCAAATTTGCCTATAAGCTATCCGCTAAGATATACTCCTTATGGAAAAACACCATTGGGCTTTGGCGGCTCTGGCTCTTAATCTTCTTCAATCCCTCCTTAAACTCGTTGCGGGTTTGCTCACAGGTAGCCTTTCGCTGGTGGGGGAAGCCCTCCACTCCCTTTCGGACAGCCTTGCCTCCGCGATAGCCTATTTGTCAATAAGGTTTTCTCAAAAAAAGCACGAAAGGTTTCCTTACGGTCTTTATAAGTTGGAAAACATAGGGGCGATAGCTATAGCCCTATTTTTGATCGTCTCCGGTTATGAGATAGCCC
>WFYH01000077.1 GCA_015490215.1 Aquificaceae bacterium | reverse complement strand
GGTGTATACGCTATAGAGGTAACGGGGCTCCCTTCTGATTTGGGAACGGGACTTGATACCATACAAAATGCTCAGAATGCGGAGTTGACCATAGGTTCCGGATCTCCTGTGACGAGCCCTTCTAACACCTTTGAGAACGTTATAACCGGTGTGACTATAGAGGCAAAGGATATAGGGAGTTCTTCCGTTTCAATTACAGAGAGTTACTCAAAGGTTGAAAAATTTCTCCAAGACTTTGTGAAAAAATACAATGCCCTTGCGGAAACTGTAGATAGGTTTACCTTCGGTGAACAAGCTCCCTTCAGGGGTGATTACACCATAGGGAGTGTGAAAACCGGTATAGCTCAGAGGCTTGACCCCCTTATAGAACTTGGTCTTATTGACTACGACGGGGATACAGGGACCATAAGCTTGAATTCAGGGAAACTACAGGAGATCCTTCAAAATGACCCTCAAAAACTCAAGGATACTCTGTCCCAGATAAAGGACTCTTACGGAACCTTCCTTGAAGCTCAAAAGGAGCTCTTTGAAGGTTTCCAAAGGGACTATGAGGATCGTATGGAAGCTATAGATGCCCGTGCGGAAGCCCTCGCCCAAAGGCTTGCACAAGAGGAGGTTATCTTAAGGAGGGAGTTCGCCCGCCTTGAATCTTTCATAGCTCAGGCGGATGAAATAAGGCAAAGACTCCAAAGCTTTATCGTCTCCCTCTCGGAGATGACCAAGGGAGGTAATAAGTAATGAATAATCCTGCGGAAGCTTACCTTCAAAATTTGGTAGAAAACGCCAACCCCATAAGGTTGGTGATAATGCTTTATGACAAGGCTATCTCCTGTATTGAGGAAGCTATAGATGCTATAGAAAAAGGTCTTGAGACACCGGAAGATGTAAAAGTTAAGGCTGAGAACTTGACCAGAGCCACCGATATCCTTATAGTCCTGAAGGCTTCTCTTGACTTTGAAAAGGGTAAGGAGATAGCAAAAAACCTGAACGAAATCTACGAGGTTCTGATAAATGAAGTCATAGATGCCAATATAAAGAATGACGCCGAGAACCTGAAGAAAATAAAGGATGTCTTGGAGGGTCTCAGGGAAGCTTGGGAAGAGGCGGAGAAGAACATCTACTCCAAAGAGGAGGCAACAGCGAGGGCTAATGAATGAAAGCCTTAAAGACATACTCCTGAAATGTCAGGTATACCTTGAGGAGGGGGACTATGACAACCTCATAAAGTCTTTGGAGCGGATACTGGAATTGGACCTTAGCAACCTAAAAAAGGAGGACTACGAAGAAGCTCTTAGGATAATAGACTTCTTGATAGAGAAGGCGGAAAAGAGAAAGCTTGACATAGCTCAAAAGCTTATGAACCTTCAGAGGTTTAAAGGTTACGCAAGGTAGCCCTAAAAGGTTAAACTATCTTTCCCTATGGAGCTGCCCTCCGAACTTCTGGAAACCCTTTCAAAAGCCACGGGTATAACCTTCAACTCCAAAGAAGTGGAGGAGGGTTATCTTTTCTTTGCGGTAAAGGGAACTCGCTACGACGGTCACGACTTTGTAGGGGAAGCCTTAAAGAGGGGTGCCCTTAAGGTAGTTGTTGAAAGGGATGTAAACGTTCCTGCGGATAAGAAAATTCTTGTAAAGGATACGAGGAAAGCTCTCGCTCTGTGCGCAAACTTATTTTTCGGAAAGCCCTCCTCCGAGATGAAGGTTACGGGTGTAACGGGGACAAACGGGAAAACTACGACAACTTACATTCTTGAGAAAATCTTTTCCCGTGCGGGGCAGAAGGTGGGGATTTTGGGAACCATCTCCTACAGGGTGGGAAGGGAAATCCTCGGGGAAGGAAGGACTACACCCGACCCCATCACTTGGTTTTCAGTTCTTAAAAAGATGAAAGATATAGGTGCTCGGAGAGTAGTCGCAGAGGTATCCTCCCACGCCCTTGATCAGGATAGGATCTGGAGCACCGAATTTGAAGGGGTAATATTTACGAACCTGACAAGAGACCATCTTGACTACCACGGTGATATGGAAAGCTACTTTAAAGCTAAGAGGAGGCTCTTTACCGAATACGATTACCGCTTTGCGGTGGTAAATGCGGACTGTCCCTACGGAGAAAGGCTTATCAAGGAGCTGGGGGATAAGGTTATAAGCTACGGGAAAAAGGGAAATCTGAGGATAGAGACTTTTGAAACCTCCCTTGAAGGATCACGCCTTGTGGTTTCCTTTGAAGGAGAGAAATTAGAAGTTCAAACAAATCTCGTGGGAGACTTCCAAGTTTACAATTTGGCGGCGGGGATAGCTTACGCCTTTAGGACGGGTGTGGATCCGAAGGCTATCCCAGAAGCTCTAAGGGAAATACACGTTCCGGGCAGGTTTGAAGTCTACAGGTCCGAAAACCTTGCTGTGATTGTGGACTACGCCCACACACCCGATGCTATAAGGAACGTTCTTGAAACCTTGAAAAAACTTGCCTACGGTAGGGTAATAGCGGTCTTCGGTGCTGGTG
>WFYH01000076.1 GCA_015490215.1 Aquificaceae bacterium | reverse complement strand
CGCTGGAACCATTATCCAGAGGAGCTTCCTGTCCTCAAAGGCTCCGCAGAGGAATTCTAAATCTTCAAAGACATCTATGCCCGCCTCTTGTGCTTTGGATCGGGCTTCTTCGCTTCTGTCGTAGCCGTAAACGGTCCACCCCTTTGAGAGAAGACGTCTGCCTATACCTGCTCCCATCCTCCCTAAGCCGATTATCCCTATCTCCCTCATGATTTATGATTTTACATTCCAACTCAGAGGTCTTTTAGGTCAACATCGGTTCTAAACTGAAGGGCTTGACTTATGTGGGACACATCTATCCTTTCGCTTTCCTCAAGGTCAGCTACGGTGCGGGAAACCTTCAAAACCTTGAAGTAACCCCTCCCCGATAGATGGAGCTTTTCCATAGCGCTCTTGAGTAAATCTTTTGCTTCTTTGGTCATCATGTTCAAACAGAACTTTTCCACCTGGGCGTTGGTCATTCTTCCGTTGAAGTCGGTATCGCTACCTTTGAACCTGCGCTTTTGAATTTCATACGCCTTTAAAACCTTCTGCCTTATTTCCTTGGATCCTTCCCCCTTTACGTTTTTGACCAAATCTTCGTTTTTAACGGGTTCAACCCAAACGGTCATATCTATCCTGTCCTTTATGGGCTGGGAGATTTTGGTCGTGTAGGATCTTATCTGAGCTTTGGTGCAGGTGCACTCCTTGTAAGGGTTTCCGTAATTCCCGCAAGGACAGGGGTTTTGGGCTGTTATAAGGGTGAACTTGGCGGGAAATTTAACCCTTCCCTGCGCCCTCGATATGTTTATATATCCGTCTTCCAAGGGCTGACGCAGAACCTCAAGGGTTTTTCTGGGAAATTCGGGAAGCTCATCCAAAAAGAGGACGCCCTTGTGAGCTAAGGATATTTCTCCGGGGGTAGGAACGGAACCGCCCCCTATTATGGCAATTTCAGAAGCGGTGTGATGGGGTGCCCTGAAAGGTCTCTCCGTTATCAGCCCGTCGTGGAGGAGACCGGCAACGCTGTATATTTTGCTGACTTCAAGCATATCCTCAAACTCCATCGGAGGGAGCACGGTAACTATCCTCTTGGCGAGCATAGACTTCCCACTTCCGGGAGATCCTATCATTGACAGGTTGTGCGCACCTGCGGCGCTTATCTCCAAAGCCTTTTTAACCAAGAACTGACCTACAACTTCCCCTATGTCTATATCCAAACTTCTTTCTTTGGTAAGTAGTTGTTCAAGGGAGGTCTCCACAGGTTCAACTTCCAAGTCACCGTTCAAAAACCTTACTACATCCCCAAGGTTCTTAAAACCGTAGGACCTGCTTCCTTTAACCACAGAAGCCTCCACCGCATTTGAAATAGGCAGAATGTAACTTTTGCTGCCCCGCAGGGTCAGGGAAGCAACTATGGGAAGAACCCCCTTTACCTTGTTCAGGTCTCCATTAAGGGAAAGCTCCCCAAGGAATAGGAATTCGGAAGCCTTAGAAGGGTCTATATATCCGGACAAAGCAAGTATCCCCACGGATATGGGAAGGTCGTAAAGGGTTCCCTGTTTACGGAGGTTGGAAGGGGAAAGGTTGACGGTTATCCGCCTTTGGGGAAAGGAAAAACCTAAATTTTTTATAGCACTCCTTACCCTTTCTTTTGATTCCTTTATAGCTGAATCGGGAAGCCCCACGATGTTAAAGGAGGGAAGTCCGGGAGATATGTCTACTTCCACATTTACCTCGTAACCTTCTATTCCCCAAATGCCTCCGCTCTTTATCTTTATAAAAGCCATTTTTACCTTCTGTATTTCCTGAACTTAACCACCTCCCCCGAAGACGCCTCTATGGATATATACCCCTTTGTTCCCCTCGCTTTCCAGAAACACCCTCCCGTTCTTTTGGAATAGCTTATCCAGATCTTATAAGGTTTACCCACATAATCCTTGGCTATAGCCACCGCCTCAGAGATATCTATTGCCCTGTCAAGACACTTTCTGTATTCGGAAGCTTGGAGTATGGAAGCCAAACCGAGAAGGATTAATAAACCTCCCCGAACTCCCAAGGTTTTATGAATTTAATCATAATCTGAGGCTGCGTGTCAAGGGGGGAGGAAGGGACTGGAGTAGGTCGTAGTGATGGGAAAAATAAATACCATTATGAGATGTCTTGAATGTGGAAGCGAAAAAGTAGTTAAGAACGGAAAGCAGCCCAGCAAACAAACCTACCTCTGTAAAGACTGCCGCATAAGGTTCACTCCTAATGCTTCCAAAACTCACCACCCTAAACATATCAGAGAACAAGCTATTCCTATGTTCTGCAAAGGTATGAACATCAAAGCCTGTTCAAGACTAAAGTTTTGCAAAAGATGAGCCTATAGATTTGAAGAATTTAGATATATCAATAACTTAAGTTTCTTATACCTCGGATGAGAAATTCATAGGATATGCCTCCAAAAAGAGAAATAACAAGCAACACCGTAAAAATAGGTAAGCAAAGT
>WFYH01000075.1 GCA_015490215.1 Aquificaceae bacterium | reverse complement strand
TTCAGTTCTATTCCGTAATGTTTTAGAAGGAGGTCTATACCCAAGGGCGTGCAGGGTATAAAACCGTCCTCTATCTGAGCTACAAGCCTTCCCATATTTTGAGGGTGAAAGCCGTCCACATCTTTCTCCGGATTTATGGCAAGGATTATCTCCTGAGGGTCTATGTGCTCGGGCAGGGGTAGCTGAACGAGGATCCCGTCCACCTCCTCCCTTGCGTTCAGATCCGCTATAACCTCCAAAAGTTCGCTGGTGGTTGTGTTTTCACCGAGGTGGTAGAAAAAGGACTCCATTCCCACCTTCCTGCAGGCTTTTACCTTGTTTTTTACGTAAACCTCGCTTGCGGGATCGTTACCCACAAGAACCACCGCAAGTCCGGGCGGGCGCAGACTCCTTGCGACAAAGGTTTCTATCTCCTTTTTTATTTCCCCTCTCAGCTTTTCGGAGAGGCTCTTTCCGTCAAGGATAAGGGGACGGCTTACTTCCTTTTCCATCTGGTTCCGGCGGGGGTATCCTCAAGCTCTATGCCAAGCTCCTTGAGCCTGTCTCTTATCAGATCCGCAATCTTGAACTGTTTTTCCTTCCTTGCTAAGGTGCGCACCTCTACCAGCAGGTCTACGAGCCTTGTGTCAAGCACAGAACCCGGCTCCAATTCCCTCTCCACAACCCTTTTTACCTCACACTCGGGATAGAGGTCTTCCAAAAGACCGAAGATCTTCTTCATAAGGTTAAGAAGGCTCTTTGAAGCAAACTCGTAGGCGCTCAGCTCCGCTTCGCTTATCTTCCCTTCGCTGTAAGTCCTGTTTTTTATCTTTCCGAGTTCGCTTACGAGGGTGTAAACGTGGGATAGGGCTTCGGGGGTGTTAAAGTCGTCGCTCAGGGCTTGGAAGAAGGCTTCCTCTATCTCCTTTACCCTGTCGTAGAGGGGATGAGTCCCCTCTTCAGATGGTGCCTTGGGAAGCTTTTTGAGAACTTCGTAGTCTTCTATGGCTGTTCTGAGCCTCTCGTAAGCCCTTTGGGTTTCCTCCATCTTCTCCCAAGAGAAGTCAAGGGGGCTTCTGTAGTGGGTAAGGAGGACTAACAGCCTCAGAACGTCCGGGTGGTAGCGGGTGTAGATCTCCCTCAGGGTCACATAGTTACCCAAGGATTTGGACATCTTCTGCCCGCCCACGGTAACGAGACCGTTGTGCATCCAGTAGCGGGCAAAGGGTCTTCCGGTTATAGCCTCCGCCTGTGCAATCTCGTTCTCGTGGTGAGGAAAGACAAGATCAAGCCCTCCTCCGTGTATATCTATGGTCTGCCCCAAGTGTTTGAAGATCATGGCAACACACTCGGTGTGCCAGCCGGGTCTCCCTTTACCCCAAGGGGAATCCCAAGAGGGTTCGCCAGCCTTGGCGGACTTCCAAAGGGCAAAGTCAAGGGGGTCCCTCTTCTTTTCGGAGGGTTCAACCCTTGCCCCGGCCTCCATCTCCTCGGGGCTTCTTTTGGAAAGCTTTCCGTAATCTTTGAAAGCCCTAACCGAAAAGTAAACGTCCCCCTCCGACTCGTAGGCAAAGCCCTTTTCTATGAGCTTTTGGATCACCTCTATGATCTCCTGAATGTGTTCGGTAACCCTCGGCTCAACGTCTGCGGGTCTTACCCTTATGGCTTCCATGTCCCTGTAGTAGCTCGCTATGTAGCGGTTGGCTATGGTCATAAAATCGGTGCACTCCTCCTTGGAGCGGTTTATTATCTTGTCGTCCACGTCGGTGAAGTTCCTCACGAACCTAACCTGATAACCCAAGTGCTCCAAAAACCTCCTGAAGGTGTCAAAGACTATGAGGCTCCTGCCGTGACCCACATGGGAGTCGTCGTAGACGGTCACACCGCAGGTGTATATGAGCACCTTCGGAGGGTTGAGGGGGACGAACTCTTCTACCTTACCCGTAAGCGTGTTGTATATTCTCAGGCTCATGCCCTTAAATTATCTTACAGCTTATGGAAAGATCGCAAGTCATACCGAAGCTGATCGTCCTTGAAGAGGGGGCAGACCTTGACGCCCTGTCCGCCTCCCTTGCGGTGCTAAAGCTCTTCCCCGACGCCCTCCTTTTGACACCTAAATATCTTTCCCGGAGGGCGAGCAAGGTCTTTAAAGACTTCAAGCATCTTTTCAGGCTCACCCGAGAGATGCCCCAGTCCTTTGATCTGATCCTTGTGGATACCCAGTACTTGCCCGAAGGTATCCCAAAGGAAGGGATCCGAAAGGTTTACATCTTTGACCATCATCCGAAGAGGGCGGACTTCTCCTTTGAGGGAAAAGTTGAAGAGGTGGGTTCCGCCACCACCCTTGTGGTGGAAGAGCTGATAAAAGAGAAAAAGGAGATCTCTCCAGAGGAAGCGACCGTTATCGCCTTGGGTATATACGAGGATACGGGAAGCTTTACCTACGAGGGGACCTGTGAGAGGGATTTGAGGGCTACCGCTTGGCTAATGGAACGGGGATTGAACTTGCGCCTGCTTAGGAAGTATATCCAAGAGACCTACACCAAGGAACAGCTTGATGCGGTGGGTCAGATCCTCTCTTCGGTGGAAAAGCTATACATAGGAGGAAAGAAGATAGCGGTGGCTACCGCAGTTTTGGAGGACTACCAGCCCGACATAAACGCTCTCCTCTACGAGGTGAAGGACCTAAAGGAGGCGGATGCCTTCTTTGTTATCGTTGAAGCTCAGGGAAAAACCTACGTCTTCGGAAGGTCTCAGGACGAGGAAATAGACGTGGGGAAGATCCTATCCAAGTTCGGCGGAGGGGGTCACAGGGACGCCTCCGCCCTCAAGCTCAAGAACGTTCCCGCCCAGAGGATAAAGAATCTGCTTGTTGGCTACCTGAGAACCCTCAGGGAACCCGAGGTTACGGTGGGAAGTGTAATGAGCAGCCCCCCATTCCTTCTTTCGGAACACCTCTCCGTTAGGGATGCCCTCCAAGAGCTTACCGAAAGAGGCTTTGCCAACGCCCCCGTAATAGACAGGAGGGGTAACCTTGTGGGGATAATTTCCAAAAAGGCGCTCCTTAAACTCGTAAAACTCTACCCCGAAGATCCCATAGAGCTTTTCGCAAGCAAGGACTTTAAGACCCTAAGCCCCAGCTCACCCCTCTGGGAGGCGGAGGCGATCCTTTCTCAGTTCGGTCAAAAGCTCATCCCCGTGGTTGAAGAAGGTAAGGTGGTTGGTGTGGTCACCCGCTTGGACATCCTCCAGAGGCTCAAAGAGGACCTCGGCTACGTCAAACCAGCCCAAAGGCACATCAGGATACCCCCCTACTTGGAGGGGTTCTTGAAGGATATAGGAAGGTTGGCAAGCGAACTCGGATTTAAGGCTTACCTCGTCGGGGGAGCGGTGAGGGATCTGCTCCTCAGGAAGGAGGTTTACGATGTGGACATTGTTGTTGAGGGGAGGGCTATAGACCTTGCACGAAGGGTAGCGGAACGTTTCGGTGTGGAGGTGCATCCCTTTGAGGAGTTCGGAACCGCCCATATAAAGGTTGGAGACATAAAGGTGGAGTTTGCCACGGCAAGGCGGGAGACCTACCCCAAGCCCGGTGCATATCCGAAGGTTGAAGAGGCTTCTCTTAAAGAGGATCTAATTAGGAGGGACTTTACCGTAAACGCTATGGCTCTATCTATCAACCCCGAGGACTTTGGAACGCTCATAGATTACTTCGGGGGTCTGAGAGATCTGAAGGATAGGATAATACGCATACTTCATCCTGTTAGCTTCATAGAAGATCCGGTGCGCATACTCAGGGCGCTCAGGTTTGCGGGGAGGTTGGACTTTCGCCTTTCCAAGAGCACGGAAAAGCTCCTGCGCCAAGCGGTAAACCTCGGACTCCTTGAGGAGGCTCCTCGGGGAAGGATAGCCAACGAGATAAGGCTTGCCTTCGGAGAGGACAGGATCCTTGAAATCCTCCACCTATACAAAACCCACAGGATCTTTGAGCACATCTTAAAGAGTTTTAGGTGGATCCCAGAGGTGGAGGAAAAGCTTGCCCGCCTCAAGAAGATAGTGGATTGGCACTCGGTAGAGTTTCCCAAGGAGCGGATAGACTACGGTTGGGTGTTTCTGGTCTTGGTCCTCTCTCAGGTAGGCAAAAGGGAAGAGGCGGAGAAATTCTTAGCCGAAGTTTCTGCACCCTCTTGGGCAAGGAAAACCTACGGGATCCTCTCCTCGGAGCTGGGCCGTATAAGATCGGAACTTCTGAGGGCGGAAAAAAACTCCGAGATCTACGGAACCCTAAAGGGCTTTCACGTTTCCCTTCTTCTTATCCTAATGACAGAATCCAAGCTTCAAGAGAAGGTCAGGAAGTTCATAAGGGATCTTCGCTTTGTAAAGGTTCCCGAAGAGGTAGTAGAAAGGTTAAAGGCGCAGGGCTACGGCGGTAGGGACTTGGGGGAGAGGATAGAAAAGATAAGGGAAGAGATCATGGACTCGGAGAGCTTAAAAATTCGTAGACACATATAGACACTTAACTTATCTAAGGAGAAAACTTCTAAATTAATATCCATGAACGAAGAACTCTTAAGTCCCAAAGAAGCGGGGAAGCTTCTCGGAGTCTCTACGAGAACTATCCAAAGGTGGGACAAGCAGGGACTTATCAAAACTGTCAGAACTCCCAAAGGAAGAAGAAGAATTCCCATGTCGGAGGTCAGAAGGATCCTCAGACAGATGACCAACGACAGAAGAGCGGTAATCTATGCAAGAGTCAGTTCTCAGAAGCAGAATAAGGACGGAAACCTTGAAAGACAGATAGAAAGACTGCTAAAGTGGGCTAAAGAGAACAACTACGAAGTGGTGAAGGTCTTCAAAGACACCGCAAGCGGGATAAACGACAAGCGTAAGAACTTCTGGAGAAGGTAAAGGAGATACTTGAGGATGAAGATCCACAAAACGCTCCTTCTTAAGATTGAGGAACC
>WFYH01000074.1 GCA_015490215.1 Aquificaceae bacterium | reverse complement strand
GATGCCTGGTGACAATGTGGAGTTGGAGGTGGAATTGATAGCGCCTGTGGCGATGGAGGAGGGATTGAGGTTTGCTATAAGGGAGGGAGGAAGGACTGTAGGGGCTGGAGTAGTTACCAAAATCCTTGACTGATGGGAGACTGAAAGATGGCGAGTGTAAGGGAGATAATCACCTTAGCCTGCACGGAGTGCAAGAGGAGAAACTACACGACTACGAAGAACAAACAAAAGCACCCGGAGAGATTGGAACTGAGAAAGTATTGCAAGTGGTGCAGGAAGCATACTATACATAGAGAGGTAAGGTAAAAGGGGCAGTAGCTCAACTGGCAGAGCGCGGGACTCCAAATCCCGCGGTTGGGGGTTCGAGTCCTCCCTGCCCCGCTTGGAAAGAGATGGGTAAGCTGAAGACCTTCCTTGCGGACGTTCGTAAAGAGCTCCGTCGGGTTACTTGGCCCGATAGGAAGCTTGTTACTAAGGCTACGATAAGCGTTATAATATTTTCCTTGGTCATAGGAGTTTACCTCTGGGTGCTTGACTTGGCGTTTACCAAAATCATTTCCTTTATACTCGGTTTGAGAGGAGCCTGAATGGAAGAAAAGCAGTGGTATGCTCTTCAGGTTGAGGCAGGTAAAGAGGTAGCCGCCCGTGAGAATTTGCTGAAGGTCCTTGAACTTGAGGGATTGACCGACCTCGTGGATCAGGTGGTTGTTCCTGCAGAAGAGAGGGTGGTCATCAAAGCCCAAGGGAAGGAAAAGTATAGGCTTTCCCTGAAGGGAAACAACAGGGAGATAAGCGTCTTAGGTAAAAAGGGTGTTACCACCTTCAGGATAGAGGACGGCAAAGTTAGGGTGGTAGAGAGCGTGGAAGGCGATGACTGCCTTCAGGCACCTCCCATATCAAAGCCCGGTCAAAAGCTCGTTTGCAGGGACAACAAAACGGAAGCAAAAATTATCTTAGACAACAAGATGTTCCCCGGTTACATCCTCATAAAAGCCCACATGAACGATAAGCTCCTGAGAGCTATAGAAAAGACCCCCCACATCTACAGACCCGTTTTGTCGGGTGGAAAGCTGGTTCCCCTCAAGGAGGAAGAGGTAAACAGGATTCTTGAGCAGGTTCAGAAGGGTAAAAAGGTTAAGAGGGTTGAATTTGAGAAGGGCGATCAGGTGAGGGTCATAGAAGGACCCTTTATGAACTTTACCGGTAAGGTGGAAGAGGTGCATCCCGAGAGAGAAAAGCTTACCGTTCTGGTTAGCATATTCGGGAGGCTTACGCCCGTTGAACTTGACTTTAATCAGGTGGAGAAGATCTAAGGAGGAACTCCCATGGCTAAAAAGGTGGTAGGAACAATAGAGCTTATGCTTCCCGCCCAGCAGGCTTCACCCGCACCACCGGTAGGTCCAGCCCTCGGTCAGCACGGTGTAAACATAATGGAGTTTGTAAAGCAGTTTAACGCCGCCAGCAAGGACTACGAACCCGGAACAATTCTTCCCGTCGTTATAACCGTTTATCAGGACAGGAGCTTTACCTTTATAATGAAAACCCCGCCCGTCTCTTACCTGCTTAAAAAGGCGGCGGGTGTAGAAAAGGGGTCTTCCGACCCTAAGAGGGAAAAGGTGGGCAAGATTACCGTTAAACAGCTTGAGGAGATAGCTAAGATGAAGATAAAGGACATGAACACCGACGACCTGCAGGCGGCTATGAGAACCGTGGCGGGGACAGCCCGCAGTATGGGTATAGAAATAGAAGGTTGGAAGGAGTAGTAGCCATGGCAAAGAGAGGAAAAAAGTATAGGAAGGCTTTGGAACTTGTTGACAGAAAAAAGACCTACACCGTTGAGGAAGCGGTAGATCTGCTCAAGAAGATGGCAGAGGTAACCCAAAGGGGTTTTGACGAAACGGTAGAGCTTGCTATGCGCCTTAACGTTGATCCCAAATACGCGGATCAGATGGTAAGGGGATCGGTAGTTCTGCCCAACGGTCTCGGAAAACCCATAAAGGTTCTTGTCCTTGCAGAGGGTGAAGAAGCTAAGAAGGCGGAAGAAGCGGGAGCGGACTACGTGGGGGGTGAAAACCTTATAAACAAAATCCTCAAGGAGGAGTGGATAGATTATGACGTGGTAATAGCCACGCCAGAGATAATGCCCAAGGTGGCAAAGCTCGGTAGGATACTCGGTCCGAGGGGGCTGATGCCCAGTCCCAAGACGGGAACTGTTACCAGAAACGTTGAGCAGGCTATAAGGGACGCTAAGAAAGGTAGGGTTGAGTTCAAAGTAGACAAAGCCGGCAACATCCACATGCCCGTGGGTAAGATATCCTTTGACAAGGAAAAGCTCCTTGAAAACATCTATGCCGCCATAGATGCGGTAGTAAGGGCAAGACCTCCCGGAGCCAAAGGTCAGTATGTAAAGACCATAACCCTTTCCACAACCATGAGCCCGGGTATTAAGGTGGATGTAAATGAAACCCTTAAGAAACTTCAGGAACTTGCAGCTTAAAGGAGTGGAG
>WFYH01000073.1 GCA_015490215.1 Aquificaceae bacterium | reverse complement strand
TGGAAAGGGTAAGCGTTTTTGACATCTTTGCAGGCGAAAAGGTAGGGGAAGGCAAGAAGAGTGTAGGTGTTAGGCTTGTTTTCAGGAGTTTGCAGGGTAGTTTGTCGGGTGAAGAAGTTAACCTCTTGGTAGAGAATTTGCTCGGGAGGTTGCAGGAGAGCTTAGGTGTAAGGATACGATAGAGATCTCTCCTGCCCTGCGCGTGGCCCGGAGATTATCATTGGGGCCTACACGTGGGCTGAAAGGGAACCCGGCTTCGGAGGTGTTCCAAGGGAGCCCTCCGAGAGGGTACCCACCTTAGAGCTTTGAGGCCCACCGATATCTCTGGAGGTCACGGCAGGGCGGGGTTAAACACCTCTTGCCTTCCCCTCCTGTTCAAGACAGGAGGTGGAAGATTGCAAACCTTAGAAAAGGAGAGCTTAAGAAGAAAGATCTTAGATAAAAGGCTCTCCCTCGACAGGGAATTGAGGGAGAAGCTAAGCCGCAGAATAGTTGAAAAGGTCCTTTCCCTACCCGAATTTGAGGAGGCTTCCTCCTACCTTCTCTACTACCCTATAAAGGGTGAACCGGATGTGACCCCACTATATCAGATCATCTGGGAAAGAGGGAAAACCCTCTTCCTGCCGAGGGTAAAGGGCAAGCTCTTGGAGGTAGTTCCCGTAAGGGATATGTCTGAGCTGAAAGAAGGCAGTTTCGGTATACCCGAACCCTCGGACGGGGATCCCGTAGATCCCTCCGAGGTGGACTTTGCCCTAGTGCCCGGGATCGCCTTTGATAGGGAAGGATATCGTCTCGGTTTCGGGAAAGGCTTCTACGACAGGCTCCTACGGGAGCTAAAGGCTTTTAGGGCAGGAGTCGCCTACTCCTTTCAGGTAGTTGATTTCGTCCCCAGAGACAGGTGGGACGAGCCTGTTGATGCACTCATAACGGAAAAGGAGGTGAAGAGATGGAAATGACCGCAATTGTAGGGATAGTCATCGGAATAGTTGTAGGTGTAGGTTTTGCCTTCTTAGTCCTTAGAAAGAAGGAAGCTCCCTCTCCCCAGTCTCAAACAGAGCTTCAGGAAAACTACAAGGAGAAGATAAAAGAAGCAAAAGAGAAAGCTGAGGCTCTTGTGAGGGAAGCCCAAGAGAAGGCGGAACGTGTCCTCAAGGAGGCTCAGGAAAAAGCTAAAGAGCTTCTTTCAAGGGCGGAAGAGGAGGCAAAGAGGCTTACCGAAGATGCAAAGGAGCGCAGGGAAGAGGCAAAGCGCCTTGAGGAAAACCTCATAAACAGGGAAAGACAGCTGGAAAGAAAGTGGGAGGCGGTGGAAAAGAGGGAAGAGGAACTCTACAAACGGGAAAGGGAGATAAGGGATCTGGAGAGGGAAGTTGAAGCCAAAAGAAGGGAACTCTCCCAAAGGGAAGAGGAGCTTCAGCGCCAGCAGGAGGAAGTGCAGAAGCTAAAAGAGAAAGAGCTTTTAGAGCTTCAGAGGATCGCCTCTCTAACCGTTGAAGAGGCACGCCAAGAGCTGATGAGGAAGGTAGAAGAAGAAAGCAAACTTGAAGCTATGAAGCTGATGAAGAGAATTGAGGAGGAGGCAAAGGAAAAGGCGGAGTTGGAAGCTAAGAGGATCGTAACCACCGCAGTCCAAAGGCTTGCACCCCAGATAGCCATCAACTACACCACCACCGCAGTTGAGCTTCCCAGCAACGAGTTTAAAGGCAGGATCATAGGAAGGGAAGGAAGGAACATAAGGACCTTTGAGCTTCTTACCGGTGTGGATCTGATAATAGACGACACCCCCGACATAGTTACCATCTCCTCTTTTGACCCCTTGAGGAGGGAGATAGCCAAGGAGGCTTTGGAGAGGCTCATAGAAGACGGAAGGATCCACCCCGCCCGCATAGAGGAGGTGGTAGATGAGGTGAAAAAGGAGATAGACGAAAAGATCAGAAAGATGGGTGAAGAGGCGGTCTTTGAACTGGGACTCCACGATATAAATCCGGGACTTTACTACTACATAGGAAAGCTCTACTTCAGAACCAGCTACTCCCAGAACGTTCTCCTTCACTCCAAAGAGGTCGCCTACTTGGCGGGTTTGATGGCGGAGGAGCTCGGACTTGATGCGAAACTCGCCAGAAGGGCGGGGCTCCTTCACGATATAGGCAAGGCGGTTTCCCACGAGCTGGGCGGTTCCCACACGGACATAGGGGTTGAACTCTGCAAAAAATACGGAGAGCCGGACGCTGTCATAAACGCCATAAAGGCGCACCACGAGGAGGAACCCGTAAGGTATCCCGAGGTAGCTCTCGTGTGTGCCGCCGATGCTCTCTCTGCCGCAAGACCCGGAGCAAGAAGGGAAACCTTGGAGGCTTACCTGAGGCGCCTTGAAAAGCTTGAGGAGATAGTAAAGTCCTTTGAAGGGGTGGCAAACGCCTATGCGGTTCAGGCGGGAAGGGAAGTGAGGGTAATAGTCAACCCCGAAGAGGTTTCCGACGAGGCGGCGTTCATGCTCTCAAGGGAAATAGCCAAGAAGATAGAGGAGGAGATGGACTACCCCGGACAGATCAAGGTGGTGGTAATAAGAGAAACCCGCCACGTGGAGTATGCAAAATGAAAAGGGATCTGACCGACCTGCTCCGAAGTGAGGAGGATCTCAGCGGTTTTGAAGATCTCCAGAGTGCCAAAGAGTATCTGGTGCGATACCCTTTAAGCTACGTAGCCATAGAGCTTAGCGGACTACCCAAAGAGGAATGGGAAAGAACCCTAAAAACTTGGATAAAGATCTGTGCCTTTGCCAAAAGCCTTTTGGACAAGCCGGAACCCCAAAGGAGGGAACTCTACAGGAAGTTTAACTTTGATCCCATGATGGAGGGGATAGCGGAGGACCTGAGAAAAACCTTCTTGGGAATGGTAAAGCTCGGTCTCTTGAAAAAGGAAGATCCGCCCCACAGACTCTTGAAGAAAGCCCTTGAGCTGGTGAGGGGGGAGGAAGACCTCTTCAAAAGGTGGGAGCTTGATACCGAAATAGTAAGCTTTATGGACAGTTTCTTCAAGCGGATGCCATGAGGATAGCGGTGGGTATGAGCGGCGGTGTGGACAGTAGCACCACCGCCCTCCTTCTGAAGAAGCAAGGACACGAGGTCATAGGGGTAACCCTGAGGTTCCACTCGGAGGAAACCTGTGAGGTTTATGGGACCCACAACGTTTGTTGTTCTCCCAAGGATGTTCGGGATGCGGCAAAGGTTTCCCAAAGGCTCGGCATACCCCACCTGACCTTTGACTGGGAAAAAATTTTCAAAGAAAGGGTAATAGACTACTTTGTCAGAGAATACCTTTCTGGAAGGACACCCAACCCCTGCGCCCTCTGTAACAGGGAGGTAAAGACGGGCTTTTTTGCCCGATATCTAAAGCAGGTGGCGGACATAGACAAGCTCGCCACCGGTCATTACGCCAAGATCGTGGAGCACCCCCGCTGGGGATACGTTATAGGGAGGGCAAAGGACAGAAGAAGGGACCAGTCCTACTTCCTTGCCCTTGTAAGGAAGGAAGACCTCGGTCTTCTGATGTTTCCCCTCGGGGATCTGACTAAGGAGGAGGTAAGGAAGATAGCCAGAGAGCACGGGCTTGAGGTGGCGGACAAGAGGGACTCTCAGGATGTGTGCTTTCTTATGGGAAGAAAGCCCGGAGAGTTCATAGAGGAAAGGGTGGGTCCGAGGGAGGGACCCATAAAGCACATCTCGGGAAAGGTCTTGGGAAAGCACAAAGGAATATTCCACTACACTATAGGTCAAAGGAGGGGGCTCGGCATATCCTACGGGAAGCCCCTTTATGTGGTTGAGCTTGACCCTGAAACTAATACGGTGGTGGTGGGCGAGGAGGAATACCTTTACTCGGACACCCTAAGGGTTTCCGCCCTCAATCTCCATGTTCCCCTAGAGGCGTGGACAAAACCCCAAGCCCAAATAAGGTATAATCACAAACCTGCGGAGGTGGTTGACATAGTCCCCGAAGGAGACGGTTACATCGTCAGGTTCAAAGAACCCCAGCGTGGTATAACCCCCGGACAGGTGATAGCCTTCTACGAAGGTGACCTCCTCCTCGGAGGGGGTATCATAGAAGATGCACAAAGGTAATCCTAAGAACATCTTACTTACCTTAACCCTAACAGTCCTCTCTTTGTTGGCAAACGCCTACATCCACGTTCACCTTTTCCTTGAGAGCGTGGAGCTTTTCTTTGGTATGCTCGTAGCCTACTTTGCTCTCTCCATCTTGGATTTTCCCTATGCACTCGTTATAGCCGTTGCGGTTACCGCCAGCACCGTTCTTATGGAAGATCCCGTAAACGCCTTTGTGATGCTCCTTGAGTTTTTGAGCATCTCATACCTTTATCGGGTAGGAAAGATAAACATAATTACCTCCGCCTATCTGCTTTGGATCTTTGCAGGCATACCTCTTCTTACCCTCGGTATGCTCGCTCTGGGCTTTGACCCTCTCACCTCACTGACAACTTCTATGAAGCATGCGGTGAACGGACTAATAAACGCCACCGTAGGCGCTTCCTTGGGGACCGCCTACAAGCTTATAGTCCGAAAGGAGGTTCTCCAATTCAGGGAGATACTTTTCAATTCCCTACTCTTCATAGCAGTTCTGCCTATCTCCCTAAAGCTTATCCACGATGTTGAAGAGGACGAAAAAGCGGTCATTGAACAGGTTAAGGAAGATCTGAAAGTCTCTGCAGAGGTAGTTAAAGAGAGCATAAACTACTGGCTTGATCTTCACCTGAATGCGGTCAAGGAGCTTGCCCGTGCGCTCGAGATTTGGGGGACGGAAAACAGGGAGATACTTCAACTGGAAACGGAAGCTATAAGAAGAGCCTTTACCGACCTGCACGCCTGCTATATAGGGGATAAGGACGGCAGGGCTCTCACCTTTTATCCGGCGGTTAACCCCGAAGGTAAATATATGATAGGGACGAACTTCAGTTTCCGACCTTACTATAAGGCTGTTAGGGAAAGTCTTAAGCCTGTCTTTACCGATGTATTCATGGCAAAATTCGCTCTAAAACCCGTTGTAGGGGTTGCCGTCCCCGCAATTAGAGAGGGGGAGTTCATAGGATATGCCTACTGCGGTATAAACCTTGATTTCATAGAGAATTTCATAAGGGACTTTTCCAAGAGGGAAGGGGTGTTTCTCACTCTTGTGGATAGGAAAGGTAGGGTTATAGTTTCTACCCTACCCAACAGGAAGCCCTTTGAACCCTTTGAAGAGAAGGAAATAAAGAATTTGAAAAATATAGAGCTTACCCTGATAAAACGGGAGGAGGTGAGGTTTTCCCTTTTTGATTTTCAAGAGTTTGAAAGGGCTTTCTTTATGAGGAGGGAAAGGCTTAGAGGTGATGCTGGTTGGGATCTCGTAACGGAAATAAGGGTTGCAACCTACCTTGAGCTACTTTTCAAAGGACTACTTATAGACTTTTCCTTTATATTCGGGCTTGCAACCTTGGGGCTGGGCATTTCCAATCTGATAATCAGATACGTATCCGTTCCCATAGAGAAGCTTTCTCGGGAGGTAATAGCCCTTTCCGAGGATATAGAAAAGAAGCAGAAAGTTGAAACCAAAAGATACGAACTGCAGGAACTTAACCTGCTCTCGGAAGCCTTTGAAACCTTAGCCCGCAAGGTTATAAACTATCTGGAGGAACTCCGCCAGCTCGCTTACTACGATCCCCTTACCAGACTTCCCAACAGGGCACTGCTCAAAGATAGATTAACGGTTGCCATAGCTAACGCCAAGAGGACGGGAAAGAAGGTGGCGGTTCTTTTTATAGACCTTGACTACTTTAAGACGGTAAACGATACCATGGGTCACGAGATAGGGGATGCGGTCCTCGTTCAGGTGGCAAGGAGGCTGTCTTCGGTCTTTCGTGAGGTGGACACGGTTGC